>JBKHHW010000210.1:0-5193 GCA_046538945.1 Chitinispirillaceae bacterium
AGCTCTGAAAGAGCGATTCATACTAGCCCAGGGTTCTTCACCCTGGGCTAGTTGACCAAAAAGTCTTCAGAAGCCCCGAAGGGGCGATTCAAAGGAAATCAAATTCCACAGATGTCGTTTATCATAATCAACACCATAGGCATTTTGATCCCAGGTATAGGCGTTGGCCTTATCACAGAGAGGGAAAAACTCGAATACACTTTCTTCCCTCCTCAGTTGAAATCAGTTAATTATAAAAGTTAAGATATAAGGTGATTTCAATCAATCTGCAAAAGGAAGTGAAACTATGTACAAACACAGAATTGTCGTCTCAGCCCTCGTTTTTCTGTGCTTTGCAGTTTCAGCTCAGGGCGGTCATGGAGATCCGGATGATCAGTATCCGGATATGCCTTCCTGGAGAGAAAGAACCGTAATAGTTCTGACTAATGCATGCCGGATGGATCCCACAGGATTCCGGGATATGTTCGTAGGTGATTTCGACATTCTCCTTTCTCAGAACTATCCTCCGGTTGCACCCCTCTACTGGCATGTGAATCTTAACAGAGCTTCCCGTTTTCATGCCGAGGAAATGGCGACCGAATGCGGAATGCAGCATAATTCCTGCGACGGAACTTCTGCCAGAGACAGAGTAAAATCATACTATTCTGCATATAGAGGCGAGAACATCTCCACCGGCTATAACACTCCCCTTGCTACTGTACAGGGCTGGTTGATAGACAGAGGCACAAACGGATTGCCCGCTCCGGATAATCAGCCACGCAGTGAGATTTATCCTTCCGGTGATGGTCATCGGAAAAATATCATGAATGGTTATCATAAAGAAATAGGTACCGGTTACGCTTATGGACAGATCAAGCACAATCATTTCTGGGTACAGGACTTCGGAGCGGGGACCAGTTCTTTTTCCTATCACCCCGTTTCCTGCGCAAGTCATATTGAGCTCGAGTCAGGAACTATCACTTTCCTGGCGAATTATTACGAAGAATCCGGCGGGTCGCCTCAGAGTGCAAAAGTGGTAATAGGTTCTCAGGAGCACGACCTCACCCTCTTTCTGGGACAGGAATCTGCCGGTACCTATGCTGTAGAGCGGCCTTCAGCGGATGATTGCCGCAGCTATCATTTCCTTTTTACCGACAGCGAAGGAGAATCCTGGCGCTATCCCGAAGAGGGCAGACTGGTAACCTATGGCGAAGGTGAGTGCAGCGAGTGCTATGAACCCTACAGCGCCACCGGTGTGAGTCAAAACATTTCTGTTGTCCGGCAGAAGTTCTTCTGTGCTGTTACTTATGAGGGTTCAAAAATAGTGTTTACATTCAGAAACACTGAGATGCCCGTCTCAACCGAGATAATCGACCTTAAAGGAAAGACGGTAGCAGTATACGATTATCAAAGCGGCAGTGAACAGAAGAACAGACTGGTTCTGGATGCAGGTGCTATGAGTTCGGGTATGTACTATGCGATTCACTCATTCGGGGGAATTCAGAGCGGAAAAGTTCTGCATTCAAAGTTTATTGTGCATCGCCAGGAGCAGTAGGAAACAGAAGAGGAGGTTGACAGAAGTTACCCGTTGGCTTCCTCTTTATTGTTTGTCTTCTGACTGAACCCCTTTACCATCTTCGCAATCTCCTTCATCTTCTCCACACCATTTTCCCTCTGTAGCAGATTGCCGGTGACGATTATGTCCGCTCCCGCTTTGAGCTTTTCCCCGGCGGTTTCTCTATCCCGGATGCCTCCCCCCACTATAATGGGAATGTCGATATAGGAGCTCACCATTCTGATCATCTCAGCAGGGACTGTCTGGGCTGCACCGCTTCCCGCTTCAAGATACACCAGATGCATTCCCATGTACTGGGCGGCAAGAGCGTGAGCAGCGGCGATTCCGGGCTTGTGCCGTGGGAGCGGCCGCGTGTTGCTCATGAACTCAACCGAAGTCACTGCCCCTGATTCCACAAGCATATAACCGGTGGCGATCGGTTCGATGCCGTATTGGCGGACGATAGGAGCGGCCTTCACATGTTCACCGATGAGATTCACCGGGTTTCGTCCGGAGATAAGCGAAAGATAAAGAAGTGCATCCGCATTGGGCGAAAGCTGCGTGGAATCTCCCGGGAAAAGCACCACCGGAATGGAAACTGCCTCCTTGAGAGATTTGACAAACAGATCGAAATGGTTGGAGTGAAGAAGACTTCCGCCCACAAGCAGAGCATCAACACCATTTTCCTGTGACTGCTTCGCAACGTTCTGCGCCTGCTCAATAGTGAAGTCATCCGGGTCGAGAAGGACCCAGTAGGCCCTTTTCCCCTGTTTCTTCATCAACTGTATTGAGCTGAGAACAGATCCGGTCTTCATGATTTTGCCGCTTTCTGAGAGAGAATGTTTTTTACTTCCCGTAGAGCCTCACTAAGCCTGGAAGGATCCTTGCCTCCGGCCTGGGCTCTCACGGGATTGCCGCCCCCGCCTCCGCCGGTGATTTTTGATGCGGCTTTCACAAGCTCGCCGCAGTGGACACCGAACTTCGATACCGCATCCTGACCTGCGCCCGCGGCGAACATCACCCTGTCCTGCACCTTGGCTCCGATCACGATCACCATATCGCCAAGCTCCCTCTGCTTTATTCCATCAGAAACTGCATCACCGATACGGCTGAACGACTCTTTGTCAAGTTCCCCCATGTCCTGTACAGTAAAAGCGAAAGCTCCCGCATTTTTTCTGGCTTCGTCGAAAAGTCCGCTTATGGCATCCGCCGCTTTGGATGCCGAAAGGTTCTTCACTTTGTTTTCAAGATCCCTGATGTTGTCCAGAAGGCCCTGAATTCTGTCCACAAAGCGTTCCTCCCCGGTCTTGAGCAGACGGGAGATGGCCGAGGCGGTTTTTTCCTTGTTGAGGACGTAATTTACGGATCCCATGCCGGTAAGAGCACTTATCCGGCGCACACCCGCAGACACACTCTCTTCGCCGATAATGTGAAAAAATCCGATCTGTCCGGTTGAGGTTACATGGGTTCCGCCGCACAGTTCCTTTGAAACCGGACTGATAGTAACCACCCTGACCTTTTCACCATACTTTTCTCCGAAAAGTGCAGTTGCGCCTTCCGCCCTGGCGGCAGCGGTGTCTTTTATATCTGTAGTGACTGCCATGTTGTCCATTATCCACTCGTTCACCATCTCTTCGACGCTTGCCGTTTCTTCCGGGGTCAAAGCCTTGAAATGGGTGAAATCGAAGCGCATACCGGCAGGATCGACCCGTGAACCCGACTGCTGGACGTGATCCCCGAGCACCCGCCTTAAAGCGGCCTGGAGAAGGTGGGTGGCAGTGTGATTCCTGCGGGTGGCTTGCCGCAGAGAACTGTCTATCTGAGCCGTGAGAGGAGAACTGAAATCATCTTTTGTCAGCACGTCATTTGATCTGATTCTGTGAATGACAAGTTCGTTCCATTTGAAAGTATCTTCAACAGTTGCTTCCTTGCCTTCACCGGTGCGCAGAATTCCCTTGTCTCCTATCTGACCACCCGATTCGGCGTAGAAAGGTGTTCTGTCAAGAATAAGCAGGTGATTGGGTGCCCCGTTTTCGCCACTTACCGTCTTAAAGCGGCAGACGTTGACTTCCGAGCACTCCTGTTCATAACCTATGAACTCGGTTCCGGATATCGGCTTCAGCTCGGTCCAGCCTTCAGGAGTCAGCCCCTCTTCATCTCCCTTGCGGGCTTCCCGGGCTCTCTCCTTCTGCCTGTCCATAAGCCGGTTGTAACCGTCTTCATCAACGGTGAGATTCTTTTCAGCTGCCATGAGGCGGGTGAGGTCCATGGGGAAACCGTAGGTGTCGTACAGAGCAAACACATCCGCACCCGACAGCATGCTTCCCTTCTGCTTGACAGCAGACTCCACCATGGCGTTGAACTTTTCTATTCCCTGCTCCAGAGTCGCACCGAACCGTTCCTCTTCGGAACGGATCACTTCCTCCAGAAACATCTTCCGCTCCGAAATTTCGGGAAAAGCATTGCCCATGTGGTCTGTTACAACCGGTATGAGCTTGTAGAGAAACGGTTCCTTGAAACCGATTTCTCTTCCGAAGCGGTAGGCTCTTCTGAGAAGTCGCCTGAGGACGTATCCCCGCCCCTCGTTTGAGGGAAATGCGCCGTCGGTGATCGCGAAGACAAGCGAGCGGATATGATCGGCGATAACCCGAAACGGGGTGCCGGGCTCACCCTTGTCGTAACTGATGCCGCTCATTTTTGACAGCTGCCGGATGATGGGCTGGAAGATGTCCGTGTCGTAGTTTGACTCGACTCCCTGGATCACCGAAACGATACGTTCGAAACCCATGCCGGTATCCACATGCTTTAGGGGAAGTGGCTTTAAGGATCCGTCCTTTTCCCGGTTGTACTGGATGAACACCAGATTCCACAGCTCTCTGTAACGGTCATTTTCACCGTTGACTCCCTTTACGGGGTCGCCATAGGTGGCCTCTCTGGTCTCCTCATCCCCGCAGTCGTAATGGATTTCAGAGCAGGGGCCGCAGGGACCCGTTTCGCCCATTTCCCAGAAGTTGCTCTTGTCGCCAAAGCGCATGATACGGCTGTGAGGGATATCCGTTTCGGTTTTCCAGATCTCTTCCGCTTCGTCATCTCCGGTGTGGATAGTTACAAAAAGGCGATCCTTAGGCAGTTTCCAGACCTGGGTGAAAAGCTCCCATGCCCATGTGATCGCTTCCTTTTTATAATAATCCCCGAAGGACCAGTTTCCCAGCATTTCGAAAAAAGTGTGATGGTAATGATCTCTTCCCACTTCCTCCAAATCGTTGTGCTTGCCTGAAACCCGCATGCATTTCTGGGAATTGGCGGCCCGTTTGAGCTTTCTGGGATTATCGCCCAGAAAAATCGACTTGAACTGGTTCATCCCCGCATTGGTGAAAAGCAGAGTGGGATCGTCCTGGGGGACAACCGGAGCGCTGGGGACAAAGGTGTGTCCGCGTTGAGAGAAAAACTGAATGAATTCATCACGGATGGCATTTGAAGATTTCATATATCGCGAGATCTATCCTTAATATTGTAATAGTGAAAAGGCGGTATTTTCACCGCCTGCGTTTACCAAGTCTTTGATATCAAAATAGAAGACTGTTTTCTGCTCCGCTCGGTTCGTTCCGTCTCCGCTCGTGCTGAGCTTGTCGAAGCACGAGCTTCCGCATCTTGCTCAG
>JBKHHW010000211.1:0-5137 GCA_046538945.1 Chitinispirillaceae bacterium
AAAGCTCTAGGGAAGGGGATTTGGGTATCGCATCCATTCTTCATCATGGAAGGTCCTCAGACTGAAACAATCATGGACGCAATCAGATCGCGGAAAGGGTGAGGGGTCTTAATCCATTCTTCATCATGGAAGGTCCTCAGACTTGAGTGATGGTGAAAGCCGTCTTAAGGTCATTAAGAGACTGTCTTAATCCATTCTTCATCATGGAAGGTCCTCAGACGGTCGATCATTACACGAGTCCCACGTCACCAAAACTGTGTCTTAATCCATTCTTCATCATGGAAGGTCTTCAGACTGTCCCCGAAATTGGCCCTTTAGTATCAAGGGTTTGGGGGCCGTTTTGCGGCATGTCCCCTGTGAGCTTTTCAAAGAACAATCCGGTGCTGGCGTGAGTTGCCCGCAACACCTTTAAAATACTACATTTTCGGCTCCGCGGCAACCTCCCCCCTTTTTTGACACCCTGTCAATTGCCGACAGAGTAGGATGGCCCGTACGGCCTCTAATCGCCACTTCACTCCCGCGGCGTCAAGAGATGCCCGTTTTGAGGGGTTAAGCAGGGGTGGCGCTTCTCTCCTATTACGGATAGGATGAGTATAATATTCGGAGCTAAATCGGCAAAAAAGAGGATTTTGGGGGAATACGGGAGAGGTGGAGGGCGTAATGGGAGCTTTTGGGCTCAGGGTAAGCGGGCCGGTCCGAATCCGCTCATGTTGAGCTTGTCGAAACATCCGCTCCCGGTCTTGTATAAAGAAGTCAACCCACACGCTTTTTGCGGCCGCGGTAGAAGATGAGAAGCGAAATGATGTTGGATGCGAAAAGACTGGTCACGCCGCCCACCAGACCCGCGCCGAGTGAAAACAGGGTTCCCATTCCAACCATCACCCCCACATCGATCGCACAGGGGATCAGCTTCGGTAGATGCCTGACAATACGCAGAGGAAGAAGCACCCTTTGCTGAAGCGAACCCCTGGCCAGCTCCGCCTCCCTTTCTATCGCACGAAGAAACGGAACCAGCTCAAGATAGGAAAGAACAATATTGGTGGCGATCATGATCAATGCTACAACAAGAAGCAGTGCCATCAGTCGTTTCTCCTTTCGGTGCCCTCAGCTTTCCCGCAGGGCTCAGCGGTAAGCGCCTTCCACCCCAGGGTATCTTTGCGCCTGTTTCTGGTGTACAGCGCACGGCAGCGGACACGCATTCCATGGGCCAGCTTTTCAGAAGATACCAGAGGCGGCGGCACGAACACCCCGGGCTCGGTGTCCAGAAATCCGTAAAGCGAATCGGAAACAGATGTAAAAACACCCTCAAAAATCCTGCAGAAACCCTCAAGTTCCCCCTGTTCGCATCTTTTGACATTCAGCACCCGCCTGCCGCAGCTCTTCACCTCCACCAAAGCTCCCGGATTAAGCTCTTTTACACCGCCGAACTCCTCGTGATACACCTTTATCCACTCATCGGGACCGAAGGCGACATTGACAAACCCTTTTCCTTCATTGTTTGACTCGACTACACCCTGACGGATCGAGATATTGGGAGCATTATCCCCGAAAAGAAACACCCTTTCAGCGCTTTCACAAGCGGGATCGCTCTCAGAAGGCCGGTCTCTGTAGGCACCGTACCAGTCGGATGCTTCAAAGGTTCTGAGCCCCGAACCCACTTTCACCTCCAGCACGGCGGCGGTATCCAGAGCTGCATTCACCTGACGGGCAGCATCCGCGTAGCGCCCGAGGGCAATAAGCACCTCCGCAAGCGCTTCTCTGCGGCCGACTGCAGCGTTGTCGTTTCTGCAAAGTTTCACCGCCTTCGCATAGCAGATCACCGCTTTTTCCGGTTCGGTCTCCCTGAAAGTACCCCCCAGCCAGGCCCAGAGCCACTCTCGCCTCGGGTCAAGCTGAAGTGCTCTTGTGTAGAATTCTCTTGCCTTGCTTTTCTGCCCCGTCCGGTCCAGTACACGGCCTTTGAAATAGGGAAAAAAGACAGAGCGGGGATACTCCTCCATACCTATGTCAATCACACTTTCGGCCCACGCCGCAAGATCGGATGCCACATCATCCTTTTTTACAAAAGCGGAACCCACCGAGGTGAAGTATCTCTCCCTCAAAGAGGGGACCCGCTTGCCTTCAACGGTAACATAGACTTCACTGTCCTGCGCGAGGAAATTGTCCGATCCCCACCAGCGGGCAAACGGCAGAAACGAGGGCCAATGTCTCCTGCATTTGAGAATCAGGCAGAGGATCAGGGAATGAAGAAGACCCGGACGTTCAAGATTCGCAAGCCTCCCATACTCCCGGGCAAGGTATGTGATCTGGCCGATGACTGTGTTCCTGTTGCTGTCATTTACAGGCTGCTCAACGGTTTTCTTGAGACGATCGTAAATCACCCACCCGTAAGCGTTCTGGATGTACCTGTCCTGAGGTCTCTGCGCCAATGCTTCGCGGGCACCGTTCCAGGCATCAGCAACACGGCCTTCTTTGCGCAACTGGTATATCTGCGTTGATGACATTACCATTATGCTGCCGCCTCCGTCAGTTTCAGACGTGACATGATATCCACCGCTGTCATACTGATGAAACGGGTCCATCCGGGTGTCTTATCATAGTAACATTTGACCGGCATCCTCTTCCCGTTCTCCTCGAACGTCAGATGAAGACAGTAGGCGGTGTGTTTTTTCTCCACCAGCCTGAGCTCTGTTCCGGCAATCCGCTTTTCGATTCGGCTGATCAGATCATGTACCAGAGTATGATCGGTTGAAAGACCTGTACCGGCTTGAGGGATAAGAGCCTTTACCATCAGTTCCGAAGCAATGACTGACAGCCTGTTATCCCTGCCCGCTTTATCAACCGGCTCCACCTTTGTGACGTTCCGGTCTCCCCGGTAGTAGAACCTCACCATACCAGTTTGTTCCCCTTTGCTCACTACGTATCTCTCCTGATACTGGAGATGCTCGATACGGCTGACCCGGATCGCTTCTGTACGGAAAGCTTCTCTGACCTTACTATACATTTCGTAAAGATATTTCCTGTCCTTTGAGAAGTTGTGCCTGAACCAGTCGGGATCCCGGGTGTACTCCTCTTCCCCTGCCCCGGTGTCGATACGAACATCTTCCGCACCGACTGCTGTTTTCATGATTACCTGCGAAAAAGCATTGAAGGAAGGCGCATTGATGGTAAGGAGTTTGCGCGAGGCTCTGGTGATGGCAGTGTAGACCCAGCGGTAGTACGATTCGTTTCTCTTTCCTCTGTCGTCGGTGAAATCCACCGCCACCGTATCCCATTCCCCGCCCTGGGATTTGTGACAGGTGAGAGCATAGCCGTACTTCACCTGCAGGGCATTGAAATAGGGGTCACTTTTGAGAGCGATACCGAATTGTGCGCTTTTGGGAGTCAGGCCGGGATTGCGCTTACGGAAATCGACCAGAAGCGCACGGATTTCCAGGGGTGAAAGGGAACGATTGGGAGAGTCAAGCAGGTTTTCCAGGATCATACATCTGAAAACGATTCGCTCCCCCGTTGCGGAGCTGCAGGCCACTACTGCTTTGCGGAAAGTGAGCGTAACCGGTTCGCGAACGCCCCTCATCTTCACGGAATGCTTTTCCGGCACGGAATCGAGCGCCTCTACCCGGACCAGATCTCCGTTGAAAAGACCGGTATGAGGGTTGTTCTGATTGACCAGGAGCAGGTCACCCTTGCGGGGTGATGAGTCGGGAATGCCTTTTTTCTCCCTGACCGCTCTGTTGTATTCTAAAGCGGAGGCATTGCTGTAGGTCAGAAGCACGGTTTTCCCGGGAGGGCCGTTTGTGATTCTGTTGACCGCTTGTATGCTGTCCACAGCCTGTAACCCCTCTCCGTTTCCGTCAAGGTTCAGCGAAGTGAAGGTTCTGGTCTTGACAGCATCTCTCAGCAGGGTGGCCTTTTCCAAAATGGGGCTTCCGTCTTTCTGGCGCAGCACCTGGGTGAGTTCATGTTCTCCGCAGCGGAGCCCGAACGTCTGCGAGAGGTAGGGGGCACTGAGTGCGGGAGAGTCCTGCTGGGTGACAGGTGGGAGCTGTACGGGGTCGCCCACGAAGATGATCTTGCTGTTTGCGGACCGTCCAGACCTTTGCGCACGAGTATAGGTAATCAGGTCGCTCAAAAGTCGCCCCGATCCGAACCTGAGGTAGTCCTGCCTGTCCTCCTTGTCGGAGATCATGGAGGCTTCATCCACTATGAACACCTGAGCCGGGTCATTATCGGTCTTGAGTTTGAAGGAGAGCCGCATCCCGGGGTCGTTTTCCTCTCTGGCCTGCTCATAAAAGTCAAGGTCGCCGAAGGTGTAGATACAGGAGTGGATGGTACGGCTGCCAAAGCCGGTTTTTCTTCCCAGGATTCTCGCGGCACGCCCGGTGGGAGACATGAGACAGAAGGGAATGGATCGTATGTCCAGTTTTTGGCTCAGTGCCCCGATGAGAGTGGTTTTGCCCGTCCCCGCGCTTCCCTTGAGGATAAAGCAGTTGCGGGAGGGGTCAGACAGAAAGCGCAGTATCGAGTCAAGCGCGGATCTCTGGTGATTTGTAAGTGCGATAGTGTTGTTTGTCATGATACTCCCGCCGTGTTTTAACGGAAACCTGTTCTGCTTCAGTTTATGCAGACGGCGGGTTGGGGGGATTTGTCCGTTATTTTTAGGAAAAAGATGACTTTTTTCAGAAAGGAATCAAGATCAGCGAGCTCGGGGGGGGAAAGACAATTATGAATTACAGAAAATTACGAATTACGAATTATCGGAGTGAAAACGTTTTCTTCTCATTTCACAATTCGCTGATATTTGCGGCCTCTTGCATTCGTGATGAAGAATTCCCGGCCGATTTTCATGAGAGGAATTGAGAATCTGGGCGCATCCCGCGAGGACGCGGGACCGGTTCTCCTTCGGGATCAACCAAAATACTAGCCGGTGAGGACACCGTCGTCGTTTTTTGGTTCCCGGCTTGCACTGCCGTGCTTCACCTCGCCCTCAGTACCCCCTTGCGCACCGGAGCGATACCAGGGCCATTTTTACTGTCGTTAGGTGAGGTTTTTGGCAGCTGAGTTCATCTTTTACTGTTCACCCCGGCTCCATTTTTCGTGATGAGGAAACCTCCGGTGACTTTTTAGCAACGGAGCA
>JBKHHW010000212.1:0-5118 GCA_046538945.1 Chitinispirillaceae bacterium
TCATTCAGCCTGAAAAAGGCAAGATCATCAAGACTGCGGGATAATCCGGGTTGGAGCCACCCCGGAGGTGAGTTTCTGATACGGCAGTGATTCACCTCCGGGGCACAGAAATCGGATCTCTTCAGTGATGCTCACGGGATGGTCGATTACACGAAGTACTGGAGCGTGCCGCTGGTACTGGCGTTTTTCATTCTCGCGGCCCTCTTATTTTTCGTCAGAGAAGTCAAAATCAAGAGCGAAACCGAGATCATTCAGCCTGAAAAAGGCAAGATCATCAAGACTGCGGGATAATCCGGGTTGGAACCACCCACCAAAAAAACTTCGTGCACTGCCGGTTCCACTTGGATATAATCTGTATCTATTGCTATATTTAAACAGTCACTTTGCGTTCTCATGAAAATTTTTCTTCACTCTTCAGACAAATCCATCCAAGGAGGCTTCGGATGAACAGAAAGGCTCTGCTCTGCCTTATGGCCGCGGCGGTCTTGTTCCAGACAGCTCACTCCCAGACTTTCAAAATGAATGTCGGGGAAAACGAAGTAGACCTGTGGCGCTTCTCCTCCGGCCAGAAAGAAACGGTCAAGGACTCTACCGTCATCGGAATCGGCGACACTCTGTACGCCACTGCAGACCAGGAGGTGGCAATCCAGCTTGAGAGCACATCCAAGCTGCTTGTCAAAGGCCCCGCCGTGCTCACCTTCGCCGGCAAAGATTCTAAACTGGATATAGTCCTCAATGAAGGCCAGGTATTCCTGGACCGCAACGAGCCTCACCAGTTCGAAGAACTCACCCTTGCCGTCAAGGGCTTCAGCATTGTCCCCCTCGGTACAGGAGTGGCCGTAAAGACCACCCGTCAGGGAAATCCCACAACAGCAGTACTCAAGGGTCAAGTTGAAATGATGTCTCCTCTGGGTGAATCCATCACCATAGGACCCAGGCAGTTTGCCACAGTGGATCCTTCAGGAAAGCTCACATCTGGAGGTCTGAATGAAAAGGGACTTCAGCAGCTTGAAAAATGGACCGGTCTAAGAGCCGAAAGCGCCCAGGAAAAAGCGGTCGCAAGGGCCAAAGAAGAACCAGCTGAAAAGGCAGAGGACGAAGCTCCGGCGGTTGTGCATACCGCTGCTGTCGTGCCAAACGATACAGAGCCTGCTCCGGAAGAACCTAAAGCAGAAGCTCCTTCCGCAGAGGAACCTGAAGCTGCCCAAGCTGCTCCCGATACGGAAGAAAAGAAAGATGAACCGGCAAAAGTGGAAAAACCCGCAAAAAAAACTTCTGCATCCGCTCAGCCGATTTCCGCACCGCCCTCACCAAAGCAGGAAACTGAATCTGCCTCAGAAACCGCAGAAACTCAGGAAGCTCCAGAGGCGGAAACCGAAAGTGCCGCTTCCGAAGGGGGACTCTTTCAGGCGCCCAGTTACGAACTCGGTGCCGGCATGGCCACGGTGAATGATGAACAGTGGACCAGAATCGCACTGGGTATCGATGTGCCCATCTGGAAGTTCGGTGTCTTTCTCGATCTCGAACTTTTTCTGGACGCCGACAATCAGCTTTCCGACAAGGGATGGGACTTCGGAGACAACTGGCCTGATGCTCTTGCCCGTAAAATCCGTTACATCCGGTTCGGACACGAGAATGATCCGCTGTATGTCAAATTCGGTGGTCTTTCCGATGTGACTCTGGGTTATGGAATCATCATGGACCGCTTCACGAACATGCTGCACTACCCCGACCAGAAGCTGCTCGGTCTGCAGTTTTCCCTCAACGACATCACCCCTCTGGGGCTTACTCTGCAGTCGGTAATTTCCGATTTCGCCGAAGCAGAGGAGCAGGGCGGCATCGGTGCTCTCAGGCTGGCCGTTTCTCCTCTTAAGACAACAAGCATTCCTCTGTTCAAAAATCTTCAGGTCGGTGCCACATACGCTCTGGACCGCAACGTCCACGCTCCTGCAAAGAAGTGGACGTTAAGCCCGGAAGATGCACTGATCAAGGACCTTCTTTTAACAGAAGAACTGCAATCCAGTCAAGATCTCATCAGAACCATAATCAAAAAGAACAGTCCCGATATCGATCCGGATGAATTCCTGAGAGTTCTGGAAGAAGAAGAAAAAATCAAAAACAAAGTCAAACCCTTCGATCTGGCTGGACTGGATGTAGGTCTACCGATAATTCAGACCCCGCTTTTGAACATGGACCTGTACGGTCAGGCGGCCGTTCGTCTTGATGATGAAGAGGGCTGGGGGATGGGTGCCCCGGGTGTCCAGGTTGAAATCTGGAAACTGTGGGGAAATCTTGAGTACCGCCGAATCAACGGAAAATTCACCTCTGGATTCTTCGATCAGTATTATCTCGACGAAAGGCTTTCAAGAGAAACGCTCGAATCCAAAGCTGATGATCTTGACAGTGTGACCCTGAACGGAGTCTTCGGGAAAATCGGGGCCGACCTTTCCGGTTTTTTCACCATCGAGGGAAGTTATCAGTACCTTATAGGTGAAGACGACAAGGATCAGCGCTACGGATTGTCCGGTCATTTGGGTGAACAGATAATCAGCCGTATTCCCAAAGTCAGTGTTGCCGAAATATATTTGAGAAACAGCAACATCGGAACGACCCCCCAGTATACCAAGGACGGTATTCCCGTATTGGGAACAAAAGCCGGTCTGTTTCACAAAACGGAATACATGTACTGGGGATACAAGGCCGGTTTCGAGATCAGTAGCGGCGCGACCCTCTTGTGGGATTACCGCTATGGCTGGCAAATGAAAAACGGAAAACTCGTATCAGACAACAACATGAGTCTCCAGACTGCTCTCCAGTTCTAAATGTGACAGCAACCAGAAGGCTGCGGATATCCATCCGCAGCCTTTTCCATAGGCAGTTCCTCATCTGTTTTCACACGCGGGGTCCAGTTCACTGGGTAAACACATTTTGAAAATCAGCATCCAGTCATTTCCTGAGGTATAAATGAGCAGTTCCTCACCTATGATCCGGAGGATAAACAAACTTCCCGGTTCAAAAAACAGATTCAGAATTCCCAAAAAAGGAAGAATCAGATTCTTCCTGATTATCGTTTTTGTCATAGCGGCAGTGAGGATTTCCGAATCGATCTTTTCTTCCAACCCCCCTTCTCCTCCTCCGGAAAAACAGAACAGCGAAAGCCTGCTTTCATGCATGAGCAAAGAATCCGAACATGCGACCAGAATCAAACTCGGTAAAAAACTAGATTTTGAAGATGTCAAAACACTTGTGAACACGTTCGGGATCGGAAGATTATCCCCCAAAAAAGTATTTATTAACGGCAAAGACACCCTGCACCTGTCTCTCAGCCTGGATACCGCTCTGCAGAGTTATGCCGGCAGACTTCTCGAACGTTACCGCCCCCGGTACGGAGCGGTTGCAGCTCTTGACCCGGTGTCCGGCAGAGTTCTGTGCCTGGCATCCTATACTCACGAAGGAGAAAAGTACATAGGTAATGACCTTTACCTCAAAAGCATCTTTCCCGCAGCCTCTGTGTTCAAGACTGTCACTGCTGCCGCGGCGATAGAACAGGCGAACATGAATGCCCGGAGCACAATTGCCCACGCGGGCCGCAACCATACACTCTACAAATTCCAACTGGAGAAGGTGCTCGAGCGCCAAAGAGAGTTCACCCTTGAAAATGCTTTCGCATACTCGATAAATCCTGTTTTCGGAAGAATTGCCCTTTTCAATCTGGAAAAAGGGGCGCTTAATAACTACGGCAACCGTTTCGGTTTCAATTCCACCGTACCTTTTGAGCTTGACAACGAAATAAACGAGATGTTTTCCCCCGATTCCGACTTCGCCGTGGCAGAACTGGCTTCGGGCTTCAACCAGCATACCAGCATCTCCCCTCTGTTCGGAGCTCTTATAGCAAGTGCGGTTTCCGAAGACGGGTTCATTCCCCGTCCGACTCTGATCGACAGTGTCTGGTCATCAAAACGGAATACCACCCTCTATGTCCGCGGCAGGGAAGTCTGGCGCAAGGCCCTGAACAGATCAACAGCAAATGAACTCAAGCGAATTATGGCTAAAGTGCCGGTCTACGGAACTGCCCGTAATTCCTTCCGCACTCTTCGCAGATCAACCATATACAATGTTTACGAATACGGAGGAAAAACCGGGTCAGTCAGCAAACAGGGTCTCGGCAGAGTGGACTGGTTTGTGGGATTCGCCCGTCATCCCCATGACAAAGAGCGCCGCATCGCCCTGGGAGTGGTCACCACCCACGGCGCCTACTGGACCGTACACTCAAGCTACATTGCTTCGGAACTGATGCTCGATTTTATCAGGGCAAAAGAGAAAGAAGTGGAAATAGTTGCAACAGCTGAATCGGATTTCAAACAAAGGACATCAAAATGAAAAAAACTCTTCTGCTGGTTCTCCTCTCCTCCCTGCTCTCCGTTTCCAACTCCTGGGCATCGGCTCCAGCCAAAGAAATCAGGAAAATTGAAATGCTTATCGATACTGTAAAAGAGTTAAAGGAGGCAGAGTTCATCCGCAACGGAAGATCATACAATTCAAAGATCGCGGTGATGTTCCTGAACGGAAAATGGAAAGCCAAAAAAAAGGAAATCAGCACTGCGGATGACTTCATCACGAAAATAGCCACCAAATCCTCCACATCAGGAAAGCCCTACTTTATCCGTTTTTCTGATGGAAAAGAACAGAAAAGCGAACTCTTTTTCAAAGGTCTGCTGAACGAAATGGATCCGGAAGAGTAAGCTTCTGCTCTGGATAAGGCGACGATCTGATCAAACGCCCCGGAGGTGAATTTCACCTCCGGGGCATCCGAATCCGCCGCCTTCCCTTACCCATCTCCGCAGCTTCTAAACCCATCCATTCATTCCCTCTACACCGTTTCCCGCAGCCGCTTGGTTTCCCCATGATTTGTTGTATCCGGATTTTTCCGGAAACGTGTGCTTCAGCGAATCCGGGAACTCACGACTGAGAAGGAGGAACACAAAACGCCAAACCAGGCAGGTAGAAGCAAATCATCACGGATTGCCGCTTCCCCGATTTATTTTTTCCCAACCAAACAGCTTTTAAAGGACTTGGAAAAAAATGACAGAAAACGATTTATTCAGATCTGCACTTGTA
>JBKHHW010000213.1:0-5107 GCA_046538945.1 Chitinispirillaceae bacterium
CATTCCCGTCAGAAAATCTGGTTTTCCAGTGAAATTCGGAGGTCTAAATCGGAACTTTTTCTGCTTTCAGAAACTCTTACCCCTTCAGAATAATTCATCATTTCCGCGATTATCACCACTGTTCTTGCTTTAAACAGTGCGGCTGATGTCTATTAACCGGCGGCGGCTACAACCTGGGCAGAATACTAGGTTCCGGTCCGGCCCGGAACACAACGGCCTCTGCATTTGATCCGTTCACAATCATAAACCTCCTATATGCCCGGGAGGCATTGAGGACAGATACAATTTCAGCTTATGACTGCAGGGCGCGCTGGCATCTCCGGACTATGAAAGTTCCTCCATGCTCTGCCCCTGTTTTCCGTTTATGGTATTCCCGACAGATCCCACCGGCTCGGGCCTGCTTTTGAACCCGCGAACTTCATGTTTGCATTCTATGAGGGTGAGATTTTCTCCGACCTTGACATCCTTTTCCATATGCTTAACACCTACAACTGGGAATTACCTCAGCGGTGATGGTACAATTCGCATCAACACGAACAGAGGTTGTCAACTAAATGCAGGAGCTACTCCCGGTAGTATTCGTGAACCAGCCCTGGTGTAATTGACACTATTCTTTCTAAGGGGGGATTCTAATTGTCCAAGGCCGCAGTGCCGGCCGGTAATGCGAGGCTCCATGCGTGTATTCATTGTAGAAGACAACGATTCGATGCGCTTCATTCTCAACCGTCTGCTGAAAACTAAAATTCCTTCCATAACCGATATCGGCCAAAGCGAATCGGCAGAAAAAGCGCTGGAAACAATACCCGCTTTCAAGGCGGACCTGCTTTTAGTTGACATATCTCTTCCCGGGATGAACGGAATAGCTTTGGTTTCCCGCCTCAGGCAGACATGCGACATTCCCTTTATTGTGGTGATGACCAGTTTTGATCTGGAGCTCTATAAGGAGCCTGCTAAGAGGGCGGGAGCTGACATTTTACTCAGCAAAAACGAGCTTGATAAACTCATTAGGTCTGTTGGGGAACTTCTGACGAATGCTGACAAAGATCTTAAGAGCGGTGAAAAGAAACCTACCCGGAAGACATCATCCTCAATCGGCGGAGCTTGAATCCCAGAGCCACGAATGCATTTTCAGCCAGGAAAAAGAGCATGATGGTTAAGAAATTTCTTGATGGGATGTATGGTTCTGTTTTTTTCTGATATTGAAGCAAGGTCGTTACATCTTTAGCACAACCCTCTTCTGAATAGTGTGCAGGGACAAAAAACTGATTACCTTATTGAGAGGTGATTCAGTTCCCCTTCTGCCCAAAGCCTTTATCTCCACTTCAGGCATACCCCCCCTGGCGCCGATCGCGAATCTCCCCGGAGGTAATTTTATGATACAGTCCAACTTCACCTCCGGGATGGCCCGGGGATTGCTCCCTGTTTTCCCGTCCCGCACCACATCACTTCCACACACAAAAAGAAGGGAGAACTCCCATGTGCACCAAGCCACGCATCATCGTTCCCCGGGTCCACTACCATGTCACATCCAAAGGTGTTTCCGGAGAAAAAATCCTGGAAGACCGCAAACTCAAGAGATTCTTCCTCAGAGAACTGGCTATCTCGCTAGAGAAATTCTCCTACCGCTGCTGCAGCTGGTCTGTCATGGACGACCACTATCATCTGATAGTGGAATCGAGTGATGAGCCCATTTCCAAATTCATGCAGAGGCTCAATTCGGTATATGCCAAAAAATTCAACCGCGAAAAGGGACGGGAAGGCGTGGTCTTCTTCAGGCGTTACGCTTCGATCATAACCGAGGAGACTGAACTCAAAAAGCTGATCCGCTACGTTCACCTCAATCCGGTCCGCTGCGGTGACTGCTCACTTGAAGAACTGGATGGATACGAATGGTGCGGACACGGCTCCCTGGTCAGGGGGGAAGACGGCATTCTGGACAGAAGAACCCTTCTGAACCAGTTCGGCGGATCCGATCCCCTCGAGGAATACCGCAGTTATCTCAAATTTCCAGAACCGGATTCCCAAACTGATGATACCATCATCAAAGTCAGAAATGCGAACAGAGGTAAGCTGAATTTCTCACTACCGGAACTGTGGGTTATCGGAAGCGATGAATTCATCAGAACAGTACTGGAGAAGGACCGCTGCAGAAGAGCCCGCATCGCCCGCCACATCACGTTGGACACTCCGCTTGAGAAGCTTCATGCAAAGCTGCAGATATGTCTTGAATTCGAAAGAGAAGAGTTATACAGTCAGGGGCGTATCAATCAGAAATCCACTGCAAGAGAGTTGTTTGCCTATGCGGGGGTCTGCCGCTATGATTTCCGGGGCACGGAACTGGCCGAATACCTAAACGTCACAGCTTCGGCTGTTTCCAGAATGATTACAAGATTCGGCAAAATTTCCGGGGGTGACTATCTCCTTAAGTCAGTGTGCGGGAATTCGACCCCTGCGACTGTTTACTGATTCATTCTGACCGCTTCGTTTGTGACCTCATGCGTTTTGTTGATCGCCTGGGAATTCTATTCTCCTTGTTAGCGTAAAAGTACCGGAATTCGAGTGAAAAAAAGATTCATTCTCCAAAAGTTACCTTCCGATTCTTATTTCTAAAAAAATTGATACCTCGATTCTCATAATAAACAGCGTTCATTAAAAAAATTCTCCCCTGAGGTGTATTTTGAATTCGAAAATAGTTCACCTCCGGGGGGAGTCATAACTCTCCCTCATCTGCTCCAGAGAAACTCTTCTAAAATCACTTCCCCCAAAGCCTCCCTCTCATCCCGCACTTTCCCCGATTCGCCCGAAGTCAGTAACTCACCATCGGCAGCTTACGCACATACCTCCTCTCCTGCACTTCCTTCAACATGAAATCGGCCACATCGGCACGGCTGATCTTCGTTGCGCTGTCCTTCCCCACGAACCCCACCCGGTACCTGCCCGTTCGAGGCCCGTCCACAAGCCTGGGGGCGCGCACCACCGTCCACTCAAGACCGGATTCGCGCAGCACCTCCACATGATCCCTTCCATCCTTAAACACATTACCTGCGGTCAGCTTTAGAAGAGCAACAATCAGCTTGTCTATCAACTTGGGCCTGTCCTCAGGATCTCTCACCCCCGCACCGGTCAGATTGACTATGCGCTTCACCCTGCGCTTCTTCATCGTTCCGGTGATATTGTGCATGGCCCGGGTCTGAAGGTCATCGGGTGAATCTTTGGTGTGCCCGATAACGCTCAATACCGCATCCGCACCCGCTACTGCCCTATCCACAGCCTCAGCATCGGTAACATCACCCTGCACCAGTTCAAGATTCCTGTGATCCATTTTCATTTTGGACGGAGTCCTCACAAAAGCCTTCACCTGATAACCACCCTCGAGAGCCTGCTCCACCATCAGTGTGCCAGTTCTGCCTGTAGCCCCGAAGACTGTCAGTTTCATTATAATCCACCTTTCAGCTGATTGATTCAGAGCTTCTTTACCACTGCAGAAACGATATAGATCAGATCATCACGCTGCGTCTTCGATGAATTTCTCGAATCCGATTTTCTTTCTGTGATAAGCGGCAGCTTCTGCCAGGTGGCATAAGGCAATACCCATGTCTACATGACTGATCTGTCCCAGTAGTTTTCTCAGCAGAAAATTAGGCTTTGTGATATAGCAGTGAAGACGCTTTTCTGTGCAGCAATGCTTCAAAACGCTCCATATTTCACCTTTACCGATCGGGCTAACCAAAGGTTTTAATACGGCTCATACCCAGTAGCAAAAAACATGCAGAAGCGGGAGACATTATAACGAATTTAAAACACAGTGCCGCAGTACAAACCGATTAGTTGCATATACCCCCCGTTCCTACACAAACACCTTATCCAGCATGTATTTTGGATATCTCACATCAAGACCAGAATTGAACGAACTATTAGAATGAATTGATCAGAAAACAGAACCTACCTTGAGACAAAAAGACATTCTCCCCAAATTACCCATAAAATTCCGTCTCTCCCTTCTCATGTTCCTCCAATTCTTCGTGGCCGGGTCCACCCTGCCCATTATGAGCCTGTACCTGAAAGAGTACCTGAACTTTTCAGGCTCTCAGGTCGGTCTAATCATGGGACTGTCCGCAGTCAGCTCTATCGTTTCACCCATTTTCATGACTTTTATCGCAGACAGGGTCATCTCCTCCGAACGGCTCCTCAGTCTGTGCCATATCTGCGGAGCTGCAGTCATGCTGGCCTTTTCAGAGCAGACCCGGTTCCTGCCAGTACTCCTTTTCTACCTGGCCTACACACTCATAACTCTGCCCACCAATTCCCTGATTAATGCGGTCACATTCCACCACTCACCTTCCGAACGTCGGAAATTCGGCAATATCAGGGTGTGGGGAACCATAGGATGGATAGCAGTGGCCTGGGTATTTTCCTTCGGTGTTCTCCGCGGTGACGTCTCCCCCGATGCGCCCAGCAGCCTTCCCCTGCTCATGAAAATCTCAGCCCTGACATCCATCATCCTCAGCATTTATGCTCTGTGCATACCCGGGAAAGAAAAACTCCAAAGCGGAAAAACTGAAAGAATAATCTTTCCCTTCGATTCCCTCAAAGTCATTCTCAAACCTCAGGTACTCACTCTTTCCCTTCTGGCCATGTCTATCACCTTCATCGACAAATTCTACTCCGTAGGCACCTCTCCGTTTCTCAAACAGATCGGTTTCAGTGAGAAAAGCATAATGCCGGCGATGAGTCTGGGGCAGATTCCCGAAATTTTCGCCATGGGAGTACTGGGATTTCTTCTGAGCCGCTGGGGGATGAAAAAGGTACTCATGATAGGATTATTCATGGAAATATTCCGTTTCGCCACCTGCGCATTCGGCACCAGCAGATTTCTCATCTATGCGAGCTTAAGTGTCCACGGACTTGCCTATACGTTCGTGTTCATAACCGCATTCATAAGTCTGGACAGTTTCTGCAGAGGCAAAGAACGGGCTGGAGTGCATCAGCTTTTTTCAGTCATTGCGGCGGGCATAGGAGGATTCGCGGGAAGTTTCACCGCAGGGAGGGTAGCGGATCTCTTCAGTGATGCTCACGGGATGGTCGATTACACGAAGTACTGGAGCGT
>JBKHHW010000214.1:0-5072 GCA_046538945.1 Chitinispirillaceae bacterium
ACCTTTCCGCATGCAGTGATCGACAGACAGGCGCACAATGCTCCTGACCCGAACAACAGAAAAGTTAACTTCACATTAGGTAACGAGCCCCCTCCGAAAGCGGTACCGTTCCCTAATCCCGGTTCAGGCGACCCGAACCTGGTGCCTCCGGGAAAATTCGAGCCCTGGCATAATCCCAATGCCATCACTCACATCAAGAGCGGCGGGAAAGGTTTGGTTATCCAGTTCCCTACATATGTTCCCCACAGGGATTCAGGAGTAGTAAAGGCACAGATGAAAATCTATGACCTGGCAGGTAATCTGGTTCATTCTGAAAAAAGCGATGATCTGTTACGGGATTCTAAACTGAATGCCGAATCGAGATCTTACACCCAGATTAACGTTTACTGGAATGGCTATAACTCCAAGGGTATGAAAGTAGCTCCCGGAATCTACAGAATGGTCATTTTCCTGGATTATACAAGTAGCGTTTACAAAGACAGAAAACACCAGGTCACGCTTGGCATAGCAAAATAACCGACAAAAAAAAACTTGGAAAAAGGTCCGGTAGCGGTTCCGGACCTTTTTTATTTCACATGAAACGTACCGACAACAAAAATAAATGAGATCCGAAATGTAGCAAAACGGTTATACTTTACAGCCCCGGAATTACATGTACCTTAATCTATCTGAAAATTTCAAAACAAAAATAGCAACAATCAGGCTAAAAACGCGAGAATCCAGATGCACATAGCAGAAATTCTTAAGAAAAACAAAACATCATTCAGCTTTGAATTTTTTCCTCCCAAGGACCAGACCTCCTCCGAGAGACTCTACACCACCATTTCCGAGCTTATACCTCTGAAGCCGGCATATGTCAGTGTCACTTACGGAGCGGGCGGAACTACCCGGGAGCTCACCCACGATCTCGTCATCCGACTGCAGCGCCAGACAAGTTTAACCGTAGTCAGCCACCTAACATGCGTGGGCGCGGGAAGAAAAGAGATTCACGCCCTGCTTGAGGACTACCAGGCCAACGGAATCATGAACCTCATGGCTCTGAGGGGCGATATTCCCGTAAATACCACTTCCGCAGCACCGCCCAAAGACGGTTTTGATCACGCAAGCGATCTGGTGGCCTACATTAAGAAGCATTTCCCCGAAATGGGTATCGGGGTGGCGGGTTTCCCGGAAGGGCATCCTGAAACCCCCAACAGACTGAAGGAAATCGATCACCTCAAGGCTAAAGTCGACGCGGGAGCCGACTACATCTGCACGCAGCTCTTTTTTGACAACAGAGACTTTTACGACTTCTGCGAACGGTGCGAACTCGCCGGAATCAAAGTTCCCATTCTGGCGGGGATAATGCCTATCACTACACGAAAAGGCATGCTGCGCATGGCTGATCTTGCCCTGGGCGCCCGCTTCCCCGCACGGCTCTTACGAGCACTGTCGAGGGCCGAAGATGACGAGCATTTCGAAAAGGTGGGAATCCACTGGGCTTCAGAGCAGATTCTGGACCTTTTGGATAACGGAGTCAAGGGCGTACATTTCTACACTCTCAACAAATCAAAAGCAACCCTCAAAATCTATGATTCACTTGGCGTAACCAGTTCCGTGGGACTGTCCAGGTAATCCAAAACGACTATGACCAGCAGCAGACTTCTCGAAGGAATCGCCGAAATCAGCAGAGCCATCATGGATAAAAGCTACCTTGATGATCTGCTTCCTCTTATTGTTTCAGTAACCGCCAAAATCACCGGCTCGAAAATCTGTTCCATTCTGCTTTTGGACAAAACTAAAAGCGAACTGGTGTTGCGCGCATGTCAATCGGAATCCGGTAACTACAATCAGAAATCGAATACTCCCCTGGGAAAGGGTATTGCGGGCCGGGTAGCCACGTCAAACCAGCCCATAAAAGTTCTCAACGTGCAGAAAGATCCCAGATTCATAAATAAAAAAGTTGCCATCGAGGACGGACTCGTTTCTCTTCTGTCCGTCCCCATGAGTGTTGAGGGAGAAGTAATCGGAGTGATCAACTGCTACACCTCCCATGAGTACGATTTCTCTTCGGAAGAGATCGATATGCTCACCACGGTCGCTGCTCAAGCCGCTGTGCTTCTGAAAAACACCGAACTACGGGTCATCAAAGAGATCGTAGAGCGTGAGCTCGAGGAGAGGAAAACGATAGAACGAGCAAAAGAAATTCTTATGGACAAAAAACAAATCGGCGGGAAACAGGCGTTCGAAATGATGCGTCGCCAGAGCATGAACAGCAGAATTTCCATGGCCAAGCTGGCGGAATCAATAATAGTGGCTTCAACATTTGACTAACCACCGCACATAAGGTAATTTATTTCGTCTGTGCGACAACGGCGTTGCACTCATAATTTGTGTATCGATGATGATGCCCGATCTCATGCACCCGCATGGGAGCCGGGCTTTTTTGTTGAAAACAGGATTTTCATTCCAACCTTCAAAGGAGTTAGATATGTCTTTTGATACCACAGCCTTTATGGAGAAGTTGAAGGCCAGAAACCCTGCCGAGAAAGAATTTCATCAGGCAGCAGAAGAAGTGATTCACTCAGTTGGTCCCTACATCGAAAAGAACCCCAAATACCTCAAGGCTAACATTCTGGAGAGAATGGTTGAACCTGAAAGAGTGATCATGTTCAGAGTTCCCTGGGTAGATGATAAGGGTGAAGTTCAGGTCAATCGCGGTTTCCGTATCGAAATGAACAGTGCTATTGGTCCCTATAAAGGCGGTCTCCGCTTCCATCCCTCAGTGAACCTTGGCATTCTCAAGTTCCTGGCTTTCGAGCAGGTATTCAAAAACTCTCTTACAACCCTGCCTATCGGCGGCGGCAAGGGCGGGTCCGATTTCGATCCCAAGGGCAAGTCAGATAACGAAGTGATGGCGTTCTGCCAGTCTTTCATGTCTGAACTGTTTCGCCACATCGGCCCCAACACAGACGTTCCTGCCGGAGATATTGGTGTGGGCGGACGCGAGATCGGTTTCATGTTCGGCATGTACAAGAAGCTCAGAAACGAGTTCACAGGCGTTCTTACTGGTAAAGGTCTCAACTGGGGCGGAAGCCTTATCCGTCCGGAAGCGACCGGTTACGGTTGTGTATACTTCTGCGAAGAGATGCTCAAGACCCGCGGCCAGAATTTTGACGGAAAAACTGTCACCATCAGCGGTTCAGGCAACGTGGCCCAGTACGCCTGCGAAAAAGCTACCCAGCTCGGCGCAAAGGTGGTATCTTTCTCCGACTCAAACGGCAGTGTCTACGATCCGGAAGGTGTCACACCTGAAAAGCTCGCATACGTAATGGAGCTTAAAAACGTGAAGCGCGGAAGAATCAAGGAGTACGCGGAAAAGTTCAACTGCGAATACATGGAAGGACAGCGTCCCTGGGGTATCAAGTGCGACATTGCCCTCCCCTGCGCAACTCAGAACGAAGTCAGCGAAGAGGAAGCCAGGACACTGGTCAAGAACGGCTGTACCTGTGTGGGTGAAGGTGCCAATATGCCCAGCGATCCCGGCGCGGTCAAGGTGTTCCTCGAAAGCAAAACTCTTTTTGGTCCCGGTAAGGCGGCAAATGCGGGTGGAGTTGCAACCAGCGGTCTTGAAATGTCGCAAAACGGCATGCGTATGAGCTGGACCCGCGAGGAAGTGGATCAGAAGCTCAACCAGATCATGGTTGCGATCCACGAACAGTGCGTCACTTACGGAAAAGAGGGCGATTTCGTCAATTACGTGAATGGTGCCAATGTCGGCGGATTCGTGAAAGTTGCAGATGCGATGATTGATCAGGGTGTTGTCTGATCTGAACGCAGCTTAAAGAGTATGATGAAGGCGGGACGGTTTCTGTTCCGCCTTTTTTTTCACAAGTGAGCAGGATGGGAAATCACCAGGCGACGCCTTAGTTTCTGGGCTGCAGCCTGTCCGAACACAGATGCAAACTCATCCAGTTTTATAGAGATGACATTTTCTCGTCCATGATTTTTCTTTTTGAACAGGGATAACTCCATCCGTTTGCGGGAATACTGATGAAGTTCACCGTAGATATGAGCATTAGCCAGATGTATTATGGTGACATCGGGCGCCATTCTTGTCCAGCTGTCCAGAAATTCAAGAGCGTCCCGAAAACAGCCCAGTTTGCTGAGATGGTAGGCGCGGATCACGGCTTCGATCCGGTTGAGATTCAGAGTGCGGAGCAGAAGTTTACGTCTCAGCAACTCCACATCCCCATGAGGTGCATTCTTTTCATAGAAACGGATCAGTCTGTGCAGCCCCTGAATGTTGTTAGCATCCCGATTCAGAAGCCTCTTTAGAACAGATTCCAGCTCTGCAGGCTGATCATTCTTTTCGTAGAGGTCTGCCAGCAGCAGATATGTGTAGTAATTGCCGGGTGCTACAGTAATCTCCTGCTCAAGACTCCTGACCGCTTTAGAGATGTTTCCCAAATTCTGATAAGAAACAGCCAGACTGTGGTAGGTAACCGGATTCTGGTCATCAACTGCAACAGATTTATTTATCCAATGTGTACTCTCTTCGAAAAGCCCCCCGTACTGATATATCTGCCCGATCAGAAGGTAAATCTGAGCCAGATCACAACTGATCTCCTCGCTTTTATGACAAAACCCTTCAAAAAAAACGGCCAGTTTTTCAAGCTGAGCGACTGCAGAATCAATACATCCATGCTCACACTCAAAAAGAGCCTTGTCCTCGATCTGCTCCGCCACATTCTCATAAGGAGAATCCCACGACAAAACCTTTTCACAAAGTTCTGAAAGAGTCGCATCGTCCTGGAATATGAGATTTTCCCCTGAATGAATCATCGGCACCTTCTTGGGAACACTGCAGCAGTAACTCAGGATATTGCAATCACTTAATTTCTGCATAGCCAGCCCTTTCCAATCTTCTGATATTGAAAACGAAACCAGAAGCTATTAGAAAGTGCAAACAGCAGACCAAATACAATATAAATTGTATTCTTCTGCCTGTGGTGATGCAATGGAAACGTTTTTTTGGACGTTCAACGTTCAGGGTTCAACGTTCAGGGTTCAACGTTCAGGGTTCAACGTTC
>JBKHHW010000054.1:0-18041 GCA_046538945.1 Chitinispirillaceae bacterium
AACGGACAACGGGTAACGTAAAAACCGATCAGCGGAGCTTACACTTCGACTTCGAGGACTACGCTCGGTGTGAGCGGAACGGACAACGGGTAACGGAAAACGGATAACGGACAACGGACAACGGAATATGGCAAAAGTGCACATAAAAACCCTAGAAAGAGGATGAATCAATGACCGGAACTTTTGAGATGATTCAGGAAACCAGGAAGCATATTGAAAGCAAAACATCCGTAAAGCCCCAGTATGGTATCATTCTGGGCACCGGGCTGGGACGGCTGGCCGACAGTATTGAAAAGGATGCGGTCATTCCCTACGAGGAGATTCCTCATTTTCCCGTGTCCACCGTTGAGGCTCACGCGGGTAAGCTTATCATCGGCCATCTGGCAGGCAAGCCGGTCATGGCCATGCAGGGAAGATTTCATTACTACGAGGGTTACTCGATGCAGCAGATCGCGTTTCCGGTGAGGGTGATGAAATTTCTGGGTGTCAGCACGCTGGTGGTTTCAAACGCCTGCGGGGGAATAAATCCGCTTTATAAGCCGGGCACAATAATGGCCATTACCGATCATATTAATCTTCTGGCCACCAATCCCCTTATCGGGCCGAATGATGACCGGATCGGGCCACGCTTTCCCGATATGTCCGAGCCTTATTCACAGGAACTGATCGATGTGGTTTCAAAAGTGGCCATCGAAAACAAGATCCGTATCGAAAAAGGGGTATACGCCTCAATGAGCGGGCCGTCTCTGGAGACCCGTGCCGAATACCGCATGCTGCGTATTCTCGGCGCGGATGTGATCGGGATGAGCACCGTTCCCGAGGTGATCGCAGCGGTGCATGCCGGTCTCAAGGTCCTGGGCCTTTCCGTTGTCACCGATGCCTGTCTGCCGGATGCGCTTGAGGCGGTTGATATAAAGAAAATCATCGCCGTTGCGGACAAGGCAGAGCCTGTACTTGTAAAGCTGATAGAAAAGGTTCTTCAAGCACTATGAAAGAATATTTCAAACCTGTAGATACTCAGATACGTTTTCCCCAGGTGGAATCGGAAATACTCCGTCTCTGGCAGGAGGAAAACACGTTCCGGCAGTCGCTCAGGGCGACAGAAAAGAATGACGCATTTGTCTTTTATGACGGGCCGCCGTTCGCCACCGGGCTTCCCCACTACGGTCACCTCCTTGCGGGGACTCTTAAAGACATCATTCCCCGCTACTGGACCATGCGCGGACATTACGTTGACCGCAGATTCGGTTGGGACTGCCACGGCCTCCCGGTTGAAAACGAGATGGAGAAGGAGTTCAAGGTATCCGGAAAGAGGGATATCGAAAAGCTGGGGATCCATATTTTCAACGAAGCGTGCCGCTCCATCGTGCTGCGCTATACGGGGCAGTGGGAAAAAGTGGTCAACAGAATGGGACGCTGGGTTGATTTTGTCAATCAGTACCGTACCATGGATCCTCCGTATATGGAAAGTATCTGGTGGGTATTCAAGCAGATATGGGATAAAAAACTCATCTACCAGGGTTTCCGTGTGCAGCCCTACTGTCCCAGGTGCGCGACGCCGCTTTCCAATTTCGAGGTGAACGAGGGTTATAAGGATGTGAGGGGTCCGTCCATAACCGTTTCATTTCCCCTGGCAGACGATCCTTCGGTGAAGATCCTGGTGTGGACCACCACTCCCTGGACTCTGCCTTCAAACGTGGTGCTGGCGGCAGGCCCGGATGTTACATATGTTAAAATACGGGATGGCGGGAACACATACATTCTGGCCAAAGACAGGTTAGGTGCATACTACAAAGATCCGTCGTCTGTTGAAATTGTGGAGGAATTGAAGGGCAGTGCGCTTGAAGGACTCAGGTACGTGCCGCTTTTTGACTTCTTCAAAGACCGGGATACCCGCTTCTTCTCTGTCACCACTGCTGATTTCGTTTCCACCGAGGATGGAACCGGAATCGTGCACATCGCGCCCGCTTTCGGTGAGGACGACTTTCAGGTCGGTGCGCGCCTCGGTCTTCCCATTGTCTGTCCTGTGGACGATGAGGGGAAATTTACAGAAGAGGTCCCCGAATGGCAGGGAAGAATGGTGCATGAGGCAAACGATGATATCACCCGCACCATAAAGCAGGCGGGACGTCTGATTCACAAGGGCACAATAGAGCATCGCTACCCGTTCTGCTACCGATGCGACACTGCTCTTATCTATAAAGCCATCACTACCTGGTTCATGAAAATTGATCCGCTCAAGTCGAACATGCTCGAAAACAATCAGCAGATTCACTGGGTTCCCCAGCATCTTCAGAACGGACGTTTCGGCAAGGGTATCGAAAGCGCTCCCGACTGGAACATTTCACGGAACCGTTACTGGGGAACGCCGCTTCCCATCTGGATTTGCGAATGCGGACATACCGAATGTGTGGGCGGACTTGGCGAGCTGCACAAACTGGTTGGCGCAGGTGACAGGGAGAAAGGTGAAAGGATCCACGCCCAGGCAGCACGGAAAGTGGAGGAGATGCTTCGCGGGCCAGAACTGGCCGGGCACCTTTCACTTGCGGGAATAGATACTTCCTGGGCCGGGCGTCTCAAAGAGGCGGCGATCAGCCCCGTGGATCTCCACCGTCACGTGATCGATGAAATGGAGGTTCACTGCCCTGTGTGCAAAGGGCAGATGCAGCGGACATCCGAGGTGCTTGACTGCTGGTTTGAATCGGGGTCGATGCCTTATGCCCAGATGCACTATCCATTCGATAACAAGGAACGTTTCGAGAGCAACTTTCCTGCTGACTTCATAGCCGAGGGGCTCGATCAGACCCGGGGGTGGTTCTATACTCTTACCGTGCTGGGCTCGGCACTGTTTTCGAGGCCGGCATTCAAGAATGTGATTGTCAACGGTATCATACTTGCCGAGGATGGGAAGAAGCTTTCCAAGCGCCTGAGAAACTATGCGCCGCCCGAGGATGTTCTCAATCAGCTCGGTGCCGACGCGCTCAGGCTGTTTCTCATCAATTCTCCCGCGGTAAAGGCCGAGGATCTGCGTTTTTCGGAAAAAGGTGTGATGGAGATGTCCCGGGCGGTGCTGCTTCCGTTCTGGAACGCGTACGCCTTCTTTGTGACATACGCTAATGTGGACGGGTGGAAACCCTCCGGTCTCCAGCCGCCTGAAAACGGAACCGAGCTGGACCGGTGGATCATCTCCCTTCTCAATGACGTGGTGGAGAAGGTGAATAAGGAAATGGAGCAGTACAACCTGTATAAGGTTGTTCCCCTTCTGGTCGACTTTATCGACAATCTGACCAACTGGTATATCCGCAGAAGCCGTCGCCGTTTCTGGAAAAGCGAAAACGATCAGGACAAGGATCTGGCTTATGGAACACTCTATTATGTCCTGGTCCAGTTCTCCAAAGTCATGGCACCGTTTCTGCCGTATCTGACAGAGGCGATTTACCGCAACCTTGCGGCCGGGAAACTGGAGGGCGCATCCGGGAGCGTTCATCTGGAGGCGTACCCGCAATCGGTCCAGACCACCATCGACGAGGATCTCGAGCTCAAGATGAAGCTTGTCCGTCAGGCGGTCACCATGGGACGTGCGCTCAGGAGCCGTTTTACAATAAAAACGCGTCAGCCTCTGAGCGAGTTCACTGTAGTGGTGGCCGACGAGCATAAACTCGGGCTTCTGAAGGAAATGGATTCGCTTATCAGGGATGAATTGAATGTCAAAGAGGTGAGGTTCGATTCCCGTGAGGACCGGGTGGTGAGCATATCCGCCAAGCCCAACTTTAAGAGGCTCGGAAAGCAGTACGGGCCGAAGATGAAGGAGGCGGCAGGGATCATAGAGGGCTTCAGCGATGCGCAGATCAAGGATTTGGAAGGCGGCGGCACCGTTGACGTTCTGGGAGTCTCTCTGACCTATGATGATATCGAGATCCGCAGAACGAAGCACGAGGGTATGGAGGTTGAGACCGAGGGAGAACTGACTGTCGGGCTTGAAACCACCATCACTCCGGAGCTGAAAAGCGAGGGTATGGCTCGTGAATTCGTGAACCGGGTTCAGAACCTTCGCAAGAGTTCGGGGCTCAATGTGACCGATCGGATCGTGATCCGCTGCGAGTGTCCGGAAGAACTTCAGAATGCAGTTGAGGGTAACCGCGAATACATCTGTACGGAGACGCTGGCGGTGGATCTGGTTTTCGGTGAAACTGAAGGTGAGAAGGTGGATGTTGATGGTCTGGATGCGGTGATCAGAATAGAAAAGGCCGGGGCGCTGACAGACCGTTCATGAAAAAGTGGATACCCAGGCGGCTCAGAGATGATATTTTATATGTGGCGGCTTTGGCAGGTTATGCTCTGGGCCGCTTCCTCCCCCGTTCTGTCGGGCTGTGGCTTTTCGGATGCGTGGGCAGAGTGTTTTTCTCTCTTTCCGCCAAAGAGAGGCGCAGGACCCTGAATCATCTCAGGATGGTGTATGGGGATTGCTGGGATGAGGGGGAAATTCACAGAACCGCGGCCGGAGTTTTTCCCATGCTGGGGAAAAACCTTTTCGATGCGCTCTGTCTTTCCCGCATGAGTGCCGGGCAGTTTGACAGATTGGTCACTCATGATTCTCTGGATGAGTTCAGGGTTGCATATGAAAAGGGCCGGGGGGTTGTCGCCATAACCGGGCATATCGGTTGTTTCGAGATGCTTCTGCAGCTCATTGCCCGTCGGGGATTCAAGACTTTTGCCGTGGGCAGGAAGCTTGACGATCCCAGAATCGACAATCTGGTGAGGAAGTTGCGGAGCGGGCCGGGTATGGAGTATATGGACCGTTCCGGCAGCAGCCTTAATATCGTGCGGTTTCTCAAGCAGGGCAGGGTTTTCGGGGTGCTTGTCGATCAGGATACGAAGGTGGAAGGTGTGTTTGCCTCCTTTATGGGGAAAACGGCTTTTACCCCCAGCGGTCCGGTGAGGCTTGCCATGAAATTTGGCATTCCGGTGTTTGTGGTTACCACTGCGAGGCAGAGTGACGGAACGCACCGGGTGTTTATCAGTAAAGAGGTGGAGATGGAGAACACAGGGGAGTTCGATAAGGACCTGGTGAAGAATGTCCAGAGGGTGAACGATCTTCTGTGTGAGACGATCCGCAGATATCCCCGGCAGTGGGTATGGATGCACCGGAGGTGGCGTACCAAGCAAAGGAAAGAGGAAAAGTCATCATGAGAAAGCTGCCAGGAGCAGTTTTTGTTTTCGCGTTTGCGGCGGTGCTGCTGATCGGGTGTGGTCAGCGGAAGGAAACGCTTCCGGTTGCCGGGAAAAGTGTCGCCTCACCGTATCAGGAATTCGGTACCGCATCCCTCCATTTTTATGAAGACGGGGTCAAGAGGTGGATGCTTGATGCGCAACATATGAAAAAGCCTCTTGCGGATACCGGGACCCTTGTCGTGGTTCCGGTACGTGTGGCCATTTATGATTCCACCGGAGGGCGGGGCACCCGTATTCTGGCCGACTCGGGCACATCGGATTCAAAGTTCGAAACATTTCATCTGTGGGGTGATGTTTACATCCGTACCAAAGAGGGCATGACGGTGAAGAGCCAGCGGCTCAGGTGGATAAAGAAGAGAAGAAAAATCATTTCGGATACCTATGTGCAGATTGAAACGCCCAAAGGCGACGTTCTCAGGGGCAAGGGGCTGGATGCAGTGGATAATTTTTCCCGTTTTTCATTCAAGTCGGATGTCCGGGGAAAATTTCCCGATTTCAAACGGCGTCTGGAGCAGGAGGATGAAGATTTTCTCAATTAGAATGAAACCGATGCGCACTGTTCTGCTTGTTGCGATTCTTATCTCTGCTCTGCCTTTTGGAGTTTTGGCTTCCGATGACGGTGCACTCATTCTCAAGCGGGCAGACAGAAACGAAAACATCTATTCGAACGGGGAATTCATCAGTCACCTCCGGGGAGATGTGGTGTTCCATTACGATGACATGCGTATCCGGGCCGATGAGGCCACCTGGCGCAAGAGTCAGGGCGTGGTGAGTTTCCGCAACGGGGTGAAGGTGGAGCGGGAACGCCAGATTCTCACCTGCAATTGGCTTCACTTCACCCGCAAGAGCAATTTCATCAGGGCAAACGGCAATTTCTTTTTTCACGACTCGTCGGAATACACCACGCTTTCCGGCAGGGAAGCTGAGTACGATGTCAAGAGCCGCGATTTCCTGCTCAGGGGAAAACCACTTCTCGTCAGGAAAGACACCGTTGAAAACGACACGCTTTTCATTTCCGGCACCCGCATGTCCTATGCGGATTCCTCTAAGCAGGCCACGGTTACCGAAAATGTGCGGATAAGAAAGGGCAAGCTTGAAGCGACCTGCAGGAAAGCGGATTATTTTACAAAAAAGGATAACGCGCAGTTGCGGATCAAACCGGAAGTCTTCTATGAAAATCATAAGGTGATAGGTGATTCCGTGGATCTCTATTTCGGCAAGGAGTCGCTTAAAAGTGCGCGCGTGATCGGGAATTCCCACGGACGATACGCCGAAATCTCCAAATCGTCAAAGGACACCACCATAACGCACATCTGGAGCGACAGTCTTCATCTGACGGTTTCCGATTCCGGGATGCTTGATTCGCTGTATGCGTTCGGAAGGGTTCAGAGCAAGTACTTTCTTGAAGGTGATTCGACCAGGGCGAATGAAGCTTCAGGAAAGCTTATGGTGCTTTCCTTCAGGGATGACGGTAAGGTGGACCGGGCGGTGATAAACGGAAATGCGAGAAGCATCTACTACATAGAGGAAGCTGACGGCAGGGGCAGAAATGAGGCCAGTGGTGATCAGATCGTGGTGATGTTTGAGCTGGGCAAGGCGCGGCTACTGAAGCTCAGGGGCAGTGCACGGGGGAAATATTTCCCTCTTTCGAATTAGTTTAAAGTTAAAAAATGGTATCAATATGGCGGATTCAATCGTAATATTATACTTTTTACCCGAATGGATATAAGGGACAGCTCACCAGAGGAAACGTATGGAAGTGGAAAATGGAAAGGAAAGCGGAGGTGCCGCCGCAGGTGGAGTAATGGAGCAGAAACCTGTGAATGAGCAGATTCCGGTTTCGGGAAAAACCGTACCGGCCAGAGAGATCCGTACCGAGGGTTTGGTGAAGGTCTACAGCAAGCGCAAGGTGGTCAACGGTGTTTCCATTTCGGTGAAGCAGGGTGAGATTGTCGGTCTTCTGGGGCCAAACGGTGCAGGGAAAACCACCACATTTTATATGATAGTGGGGCTTGTGAAGGCCAACAAGGGCAAGATCTTTCTGGACAAGCATAACATTTCGCGCAAGGCGATGTTCAAAAGAGCGCGGATGGGGATCGGGTACCTTCCCCAGGAGCCTTCCATATTCAGGAAGCTTTCGGTGGGTGACAACGTGATGGCGGTGCTTGAGTACCAGCGCATGAGCTGCAAGGAGCGTAAAAAGAGGATGCGCGAGCTTCTGGAGGAGCTCAATGTGGCTCATCTGGAGAAGAGTCTGGGGTACATGCTTTCGGGCGGGGAGCGCAGGAGAGTTGAGATTGCGCGCACTCTTGCCATAAGGCCCGATTTCATTCTGCTTGATGAGCCGTTTGCGGGAGTGGATCCTATTGCGGTGGAGGACATTCAGAGCATAGTTCACCAGCTCAAGCACAAGGGCTACGGGGTACTTATCACCGATCACAACGTAAGAGAAACGTTGCGCATCACTGATCGGGCATATATAATGTGTGAGGGGCAGATTTTGATTTCGGGTACAGCCGAGGAGCTGGCCAACAACCCCGAGGCCCGCCGGATATATTTGGGGCAGAATTTCCGTCTCTGATTGAGAGTACCTTTTTGCGGAACTGAAAAAAGGGTAGGAAATGAGATGGGTGGGGAAGTGTTGTGAAATGAACGGGAATGTATGTTTTGAGTACAAGAGTGTGCAGGAAGAGCTGTCCGGGAGCTGCGGATACGGTACGGAAAAAGGCCTGGCGGCGTTTTCTGAAAAGCGGGTTCGGTTTTTGCTGTACCTATTCACGGCTACTCATGTGAATGTCGGTATGAACTTTATGCGGGAGTTGTGTATTTGAACCTCGGTCTTGACATGTCACTGAAGCTTCAGCAGAAGCTGTCATTCCAGATGATACAGTCTCTGAAGCTCCTGCAGGTGAATACGCTACAGCTCGAGCAGCTTCTTAAGACTGAATTGGAGATGAATCCGGTTCTTGAGGCCAGTGATGAGCTGGAGGCGGAAGCCGAAGAGGCGCAGGAGAAGGAAGAGAAAGAGGAGAAAGAGGAGCAGGAAGATCAGGATGAGCTTGAGATAAACGAGGACAGCATTGACTGGGAGGAGTACCTTGAGGAGGGGTTTGATCTGGGGTATTCCTATAATGAGGAGGTGGACCGCAACGATGAGCGTTACGAGCCCACTCCGGTTTACCAGGCGACCCTCGAGGAGCATCTCATGGACCAGCTTGCCGAAAAGAAGCTGGATGGGAAGCTCAAGCTCCTGGTTCAGTTCCTCATCGGGAGTTTGGATAATGACGGGTATCTGCGTATTCCCATAGAGGACATCGCGGAATTCACTCAGACCTCCGTTTTCGAAATCGAGGAAGCGCGCAATGTGCTCTGCAAAATGGACCCTGCCGGGGTGGGAGCCCGCAATCTGCAGGAGTGCATGATTCTGCAGCTTCGCGCCCGCAATCATCACAATACGCTCACCATGCATATTCTCGAGGAGACCTGGGAGCTTTTCGAAAAGCTCAAGATTCCTGAAATCTCCCGCCACTTCGGTGTGGAGCCCCGGGAGGTGCAGGAGGCCCTGGAGCTTATCAGAACACTCAATCCCAAGCCGGGCTATCAGTACAACCCCGACAAGCCTACCACCATCATCCCCGATCTCATAGTGGAGAAGGTGGACGGCAGGTTTCTGGTGATGCTCAATGACCGGTCGGTACCGTCCCTTCATATCAATAAAAGCTATGCAAACATGATCAAGCGGGGCAGTACCGCCAAAAGGGAAGTGAAGAAGTACATACGCGAGAAGTTCAACAGCGCCACCTGGTTTATTCGTTCCATTGAGCAGAGAAAGACCACCATGCTCAAGGTCATGTATGCCATTATCGACCGCCAGGTGGAGTTTTTCGAGAAGGGTCCCCCCAATCTCAGTCCTCTCAAGCTGCAGGATGTGGCGGATATGGTGGAGATGCACATTTCCACGGTGAGCCGCGTGACCAGCAACAAGTATGTGCAGACAAAGCACGGCATTTTCGAACTGAAGTACTTTTTTACCGAAGCGGTGGGAAGAGATGCTGACGGGGCGGATATCTCTTCGGAACGCATAAAAAACAGAATACGTCAGCTCGTTGAAACTGAAAACAGGAAAAAACCGCTTTCGGATCAGAAAATCTCCGATATACTGTCAAAAGAAAACCTTCCGGTGGCTCGAAGAACGGTAGCCAAGTACCGGGAGCAGATGAAGATTCTTCCGGCACGTCTGCGTCAGAAATATGAATGATTCCAGCTCCGCCCCCTGCTCCGGCAGGGGGCTCGATTCCCACAATCCTGTCCGTTTCCCCGCATGGCTCAAGCGGCCCAGCGCCTATTCAGGTAAGCAGAACCAGGTCACCATGCTTTTGGAATCCTGCGGTCTCAACACCGTGTGTGCCGAGGCGAAATGTCCCAACAGAGGTGAGTGCTTCAGCAGGGGAACAGCTACCTTTCTCATTCTCGGTTCCGTATGCACCAGAAACTGTGCGTTCTGCGGGGTGGATTTCGGTGATCCCCTTGCTCCCGATCCCGAAGAACCCAACCGGCTGGCCAAAGCTGCTCTGAAAATGGGTCTCAAGCATGTAGTCATCACCTCCGTTACCAGAGATGACCTCCGGGACGGTGGGGCTTCCTTTTTCGCCTCCGTGGTAAAAGCTGTTCGTCAGAAACTGCCGAAAGCAACCGTGGAGGTTCTGATTCCCGATTTCGCCGGCTCCCGTCAGGCTCTCCATACTGTTCTCGACAGTGCACCCGATGTGCTTAACCACAATATCGAAACGGTTCCCAGACTGTACAGCAGCGTAAGGCCGCAGGCAGAATACGGCCGTTCACTCCAGCTGCTCTCCCGCACTGCCGCCGACGGCAGGTCAAAAGTGAAGTCTGGTATCATGGTTGGGCTGGGGGAAACGGAGCTGGAAGTGGAGGAGGTCATGGGTGATCTCAGAAAATCCGGGTGTTCCATCCTCACAATAGGGCAGTATCTGCGTCCCTCCAGGCATCAGGTCCCGCTCAGAGAATTCATTTCGCCGCGGAAGTTCTCGGACTATGAGCAGATTGCGCGCAGTATGGGGTTCGAACATGTTTTTTCAGGCCCTTATGTCAGAAGTTCCTATCGGGCGGAGGAGCAGTTCCAATAGCAGGAGTACAGGCTGCTTAAATGGGGCAGTGGTTTGGAGCTGATATGAATCGGCTACCGATGAAACGTAATTACGCCAAAAGAGCTGATGGTTGGTTAGGATTGGTGAGAAGGGTATTTGAACCTATTCTGCAGTGATGTATTTTTCTTCTGAAGCGTTTAAATTCTTGAATAGTCTGATCTCTATGATAATATTTATTAATGCAGTAGCGTTGTTCGTAATCCGGATGCAGGTATTCGGAAACTGGTTTCCGGCTGCACTGGAGCGGTGTTCTTAAACCAAAAACCAGAAGGAGTAGGTGGCTATGAATATTCAGATCACCTCGCGTCATGCCAAGGCTTCTCAGAATCTGCAGGAGACTATTACTGCTGAACTTAATAAACTGCAAAAATTCTTCGACAAGATCACCTCCTGTCATGTTATTCTGGACAGTGAACATGTGGATAAAACGGTGGAGATCACGATGAATACTCTCGGTCACCAGGTGGTAGGCTCAGCCAAAGCCGAGAATGTGGGCAAAGCTATCGACGAGGCGGTTTCTAAAGTCGAGCGTCAGCTCAAGAAACTGAACCAGAAGATCAAGAATCACAAAATGGAGAAATGTGAAATTAGCACTGAGGAGTGAAATCAGCTATTTTTAAAATCTGGTCTGCCGCGGCTTGGAATCGGGGCGGCAGACCTTTTTTTTCTGTTTTTTGTACCGTTTGAAGTGGCTGTTGTGCACAGCTGAAAAGGATTTTGTACGTTGAAGAAGACGAATACGGACCTCATTGTCGGTGCCTCGATTCTTATCGCACTTTTCATTCTGGTGACCGGCGTTCTGTGGCTCAAGGAAGTTTCTCTGGCCAGCAAAATGGTGACCTATACTGTCATTTTCCCTCAAGTCGGAACTCTTCAGGAGGGGGATCCGGTACAGGTGAACGGGGTGAAAAAGGGGACGGTGGCCAGAATTCGTTTGAGAGGTGATGAGGTTGCGGCTGTACTGAATCTGGAAAAAACGGTGAAGCTTACTGATTCCACTGAGATCAGAGTCATAAATATCGGACTCCTGGGGGAGAGAGGACTCGGAATAAAACTTACTTCAAAGGGTAACCAAGTTCCTTTCAATACCAAAGAGGATACCACATTTCTCAGCGGAAAATTCGATACTGGTATTTCCGAGGCTATGGGAATGCTGGGAACTGTCCTTACCGAGGTGGAAACTCTGGCCAAGGATGTGACTATGATAATGGAAAGCACGGTGGGTGACACCGCGTTTCTCAACATGTTCCACACCATGGTGGGCAGGCTTGATACCATTACAGTGGTTGCTCAGAACCTGGTATCCAAAAACGAACCTCTGCTCAACAGAAGCATGAATAATCTTTCGGATGCGTCTTCCGACCTGAAATCACTCATGGACAGAAACAGCGGCAATCTGGATACCATTATCGCCAATGGTGAGCAGTTGTCTTCGCGTTCTTTGGCAGCAGTGACCCAGGTTGAGTCTCTGGCTGTTTCGGTGCAGACGGTCGTGCACAGGATCGACAGCGGCGAGGGTACTTTGGGTAAACTGTACAAAGATGACCAGTTCTATGTGGATCTGAAGCATACGCTTGCCAACGTGGATAGTCTTGTGAACGAAGTTCAGGATGACGCACTTAAGTTGAGATTGAGATTCTGGGGAAAAAAGAAAAAAGAATAAAACCGCTATGATTGAGAAAACTGCAAAAGTGGTGAACAAGCTGGGAATACACGCTCGCCCCGCATCGCTTATCGTTCAGACTGCAATCAAGTTCAAATCATCCATACAGCTGATAAAGGATGGTGCGTCTGCCGATGCCAAAAGTATCATGAGTGTGATGATGCTTGCTGCTGCTCAGGATTCTTCTGTTGTCGTCAGGGCAGAGGGGGCGGATGAGGAGGCTGCGGCAGAGGCTATTGTCAGACTGTTTGAAATGAAGTTCAACGAGGAGTAGCTGCGGAGTACTGTTGTGCTGAAGTTTCAGCACGCCAAAGGAATGATATCTGAACAGATGAAATTCTGCTGTTTAATCGCTTTCAGCTGTGTTTGATACACAGCCAGCCCCCCTTGCCATTTATCTGTTCCATTTCAGAAAATGCATTTCAGGTTGGTTCGGACGTGGCCTATGAGGGGGGCGGAATTGTATTTTTCCTCTCTTTGGCTCTCATTTATTCAAGGTGGAAAGGACGGCTACAATGCAGGAAGTTAAGATCGGTCTGGTCGGAGCAGGAACGGTCGGTGGAGGAGTAGTGAAAATACTCAATGCGCGTGCGGAGCATTTCCGTAACGGGCTGGGACTTCCGGTGAAGCTGGCCAGAATCGTGGATAAGGCGACTGACCGGTTTGCGGCATTGCCTGTCGGTGACGCGGTCTGTTCATCTGATGTGAACGATATACTGAATGATGAATCCATTTCGGTTGTGATCGAGCTTGTGGGCGGGACCACTTTTGCCCGTAAGGTTGTGATCGATTCTCTGAACAAGAAAAAGCATGTCATTACTGCTAACAAGGCACTCATTGCCGAATACGGACCTGAAATTTTCGAAGCTGCGGACAAGAACGGGGTTTCAGTCTATTTCGAGGCTTCGGTAGGCGGTGGCATGCCGGTCATAAAGAGTATCCGCGAGGGAATGGTGGGCAACGATGTTCTCAGTATCAAAACCATCATAAACGGGACCTGCAACTACATTCTCACGAGAATGACCGCCGAGGGGCTTCCGTTCAAGCAGGTTCTCCGGGAAGCGCAGGAAAACGGATATGCGGAAGCTGACCCGGCTCTTGACATAGAAGGCGGGGATACCGGGCACAAGGTGGCCATTCTTGCATCACTTGTCAGTAATGGGTATGTACCCTTTGAAAAAATCTCCATAGAGGGCGTCACCTCCATCACTCAGGACGATATCGGATTTGCTCAGGAGATGGGATACACCATAAAGCTTCTCGGGGTGATAAAGAAGACCGGCGATTCTGATCTGGATGTCAGGGTACATCCGGTCATGCTTCACGGCGACCATATACTGGCATCCGTGTCGGATGTGTTCAACGCCGTGCTGCTGGAGGGTGATGCCGTTGGACAGATACTGATTTACGGAAAAGGGGCAGGGGAGATGCCTACCGCTTCCGCCGTGGTGAGTGATGTGATCGATGTGGCGAGAAACGTTGTGGGAAAGGCTCCGGTGCGTATTTCCATGGATTTCTACAATTCAGACCGCCGGATTCCGGTTCTGCCCATGGAGAATATCACCAGCCGCTACTATCTGCGTTTCGCTGTGACTGACAAGCCGGGTGTACTTGCCTCTATGACCCGTCACCTTGGTGACGAGGGGATATCCATCGCATCTGTTATGCAGAGCGAGGAGTATTCCGATGACAGTGTGCCGATCATCATACTCACTCACACAGTATCCGAACGGGGCATACGTGAAGCGGTTGCCAAGATAGAGAAAGAGGATTACATAAAGGCCCGGACTCAGATCATACGTATCGAGGACTGAACGGGGCAGTTACGCATAACATCAGTACAGGAATGAAGATGCGCTATATAAGTACCAGAGACAACTCATCGGCCCTTCCCTCCGCCCGGGCGATTGATCTCGGGATGGTGCCCGCGGGTGGACTGTTCGTACCCGAAGAGATACCCGCTCTGCCGGAAGTGAAGCCGGGGGAGTCCTATCAGGAAACTGCGGTCAAAGTCCTTTCACCTTTTCTGAGCGACTTTTCCGAAGATGAGGTGGCTTCGTGTGTCAATAATGCCTACACGGGGGAAAGTTTCGATGTCCCGGGGGTGATCGAACTGGCCCAGATCGGTTCAGGAAAGTTCGTGCTGGAACTCTGGCATGGGCCCACTGCGGCCTTCAAGGATGTTGCTCTGCAGATCATGCCTCAGTTCATGAAATTCGCCAAGGTGAAGAGTGGCAACAGTTCCCATACCCTCATACTTGTGGCTACTTCGGGTGATACCGGCAAGGCGGCACTGGAGGGATTCAGGGACACTCAGGGCATCTCCATAGTGGTGTTCTATCCTCACGGGGGAGTCAGTGAAATACAGAAACTGCAGATGGCTACTACGGAAGGAGCCAACACCCATGTTGTGGCTGTCAAAGGCAATTTCGATGACTGCCAGAGCGGGGTGAAGGAGCTTTTTGGGGATGAACAGCTCAGAAAAGCGGCCGCGGAGCATAACGTGGTTTTCTCTTCCGCAAACAGCATCAACTGGGGAAGACTCTGTCCGCAGATCGTCTATTATGTGAAATCGTATTTCGACCTGGTGGAAAAGGGAAAGATCACCAGCGGAGAAAAGATAGATTTCTGTGTTCCCACCGGCAACTTCGGAAACATTCTGGCGGGGTACTATGCAAAGGAGATGGGGCTGCCTGTCCGCAGGCTTATCTGCGCATCCAACAAGAATAAAGTATTGACCGATTTTTTCAAAACCGGTGTCTACGACCGCAATCGCTCCTTTCACCGCACCATGTCTCCCTCCATGGATATTCTTATATCCTCGAATCTGGAACGGTTTCTTTTCGAGATAACCGGGCATGATGCCCGAATGGTGAACCGACTGTATGCGGAGCTTTCCGAAACCGGAAAGTTCGATGTAGGCGATTGGGTGAGAAACAGAATGGCCTCTCTTGTCGAAGCTGACTGGGTAAGCGAAGAAGAGGTCCTGAACACTATTGGCACTACCTTCAAAGAGTTCGGATATGTGCTTGACACTCATACCGCTGTGGCTGTTGCGGCTGCGAATCGTCTGTCTGATGACGGCACCCCTGTGGTGATTGCTTCAACCGCAAGTCCCTACAAATTCAGCGGAGATGTACTGGCGGGACTGGGAGGTGAAAAGCCGCTGGATGAGTTCGAATCGATCAATATGCTCAGAAACAGGAGCAATACACCTGTTCATCGCGCTGTTGACGGACTGCGTCAGAAGGCTGTTCGCCACGATGAAGTGATTCAAATAGAGAAGATGAGGGAAACTGTTCAGGGAATAATCGGGACTGTTTCCTGAATGGATTGGAAAAGTGAGAGGTGTTTGTGAAGTATAAATATGCAATGCTTGTAGGTGACGGGATGGCGGACTGGCCCATAGAGGAGCTTGGCAACAGGACGCCTCTTGAGTATGCGTCAACTCCCAATATGGACCGCGTGGTGAGTACGGGGCGTACCGGTCTGGTATCCACTGTGCCGGAAGGGTTTGCCCCCGGAAGTGACGTGGCCAATATGTCTCTGATGGGATACGATCCTTCAGCTTATTACAGTGGCCGCGCACCGATCGAGGCGGTGAGTATGGGTATACCGCTTGAAAAGGGGGACGTTGCTTTCAGGTGCAACCTGGTGACTTTGGGAAACGGGCAGATGCTCGATTACTCTTCGGGCCATATAGAAACCGATGAAGCTTCGGAGTTGGTTTCTCTTCTTCAGAAAAACTTAGGATCCGACACGGTGCGTTTCTATTCAGGAGTAGGCTACAGGCATGTGATGGTAACCAGGGGTATAGGAGGAAAACTGACCTGTGTTCCTCCTCACGACATTACAGACAAACCCTACCGGGATTACCTGCCGGATGGAGAAGGCCGCGATTTCATTGTTTCCGTCATGGATAAAGCCCGTGAAATTCTTTCTGATGCAAAGGTAAATAAAGAGAGGAAAATGGCGGGAAAAAACCCGGCGACGGATATCTGGTTATGGGGACAGGGGCCCGCTTTATCTCTGCCCGGTCTGCCTGAAAGGTATTCTCTGACCGGTTCTGTTATTTCCGCGGTTGATCTGGTAAGGGGTCTGGGTAAACTTGCGGGACTTGAAATCCGTTTGGTGCAAGGCGCAACCGGCTATCTCGGTACCAATTATGCGGGAAAGGTAACTGCCGCGTGTGACGCATTCGAACGAGGGGAGGATTTCGTGTATCTTCATGTGGAGGCTCCGGACGAAACGAGTCATGAGGGGTCGCTTGAAAAGAAGATCCAGGCTATAGAGGAGTTTGACAGGAACGTTGTCGGCGAGATGCTCGCTTATCAGCAAAAGCGCGGCGATGTGCGCATAATCGTGTTGCCTGATCACGAGACTCCTGTTTCGCTGCGCACGCACAGTGCCGGGCCGGTGCCATGGGGCGCTTGCGGTCCGGAGATAACCGCGGATGACGCAACCGCCTACAATGAGAAAGAGGCCGGGAACAGGAAAATCTTCAACGGGCCTTCGCTTTTCGAAGCATTTATCCGGGGGAATCTGGAATAGATGGTTGTACGTCTGATTGAAAAAGCGTTGACTTTCCTGTTTGATTTCCTCGCGGTGAATGTGGCCTTTTTCACAGCATTCTGGATCCGTTACCATTCAGGTATTTTCACCGTGGAGGAGACGGGCAGCGTTCCCGGTCTTTTCTTCTTTGTGGAACCGTCGCTCATACTGGGCTGCGGTTGGCTTGTGCTCTTTTTCCTTACCGGCCTTTACAGAGACTGGTACAAGGAATCACGGGTCGATGAGTTTTTTGTGGTTGCCCGCACGGTGTTCATGGGGACTTTCTTTCTGTTTCTGATAACCGGGGCACCTGAGATAATCGAGTTCGCCAGCAGTGGGGATTTCCGGGCACTGTTTACACCTACCAGGTTCGTTACTCTCTTCACGTATGGCGGGTGCATGCTGTTCTTTGCAAGTGTGAACCGCTTCTCCATGCACACCTTCCTGGCCCTGCTTTTCTCAAAAGGAATCGCTGTGAGCAAAGTTCTTGTGGTGGGAGCGAATCCGTCGGGTGAAAAACTCGTCAATGAGATCCATTCTTTCCCGAAGCTTGGCTATAGGGTGGCCGGTTTTATTGATAATGACGGAAGCCGGACCGGAAGCAGCTGTGCGGGGTTGCCGGTTCTGGGTACCTACTCGGATATCCCTGCAGTGGTCAACAAGGAGAATGTCGGCGGTTTGATCATCGGCCATGTTAGTGAATCGCCCAACGAGATTATCAGGATTCTGGACTACTGCGGAGATCTGAAGATAAACATCTACATGGTTCCTTCCTTGATGGATGTAATAACCGGTCATTTCAAAACACATCAGATTTTCGGCGTTCCTCTCATGGTTCTGCTCCAGGATCACATGCCTGGTTGGGAAGCTCAGGTCAAGAGGCTTATGGACATAGTGGTGTCTGCGGGAATACTGGTGCTGGGGGCGCCGGTGTGGCTTGCGGTTGCCGCAGCGATCAGGTGGACTTCGGCCGGCCCAGCAATTTACAAACAGGAGCGCGTGGGGCGTAACGGCAAAACCTATGTCATGTACAAATTCCGCTCCATGTATCAGGATGCCGAAAAGCGCAGCGGTCCGCAGTGGGCGTCCGAAAATGACCCCAGAATCACTCCGGTGGGACGTTTCATACGCAAAACGCGGCTGGATGAGATTCCGCAGTTCATAAACGTGCTCAAAGGGGAGATGAGTCTGGTGGGGCCCAGACCGGAGCGTCCTTTCTTTGTGGAGCAGCTCAAGCAGGAGATTCCCTGGTATGTGCGGCGGATCAAAATGAAACCCGGCATTACCGGATGGGCACAGGTAAAGCATAAGTATGATGCGTCTATTGAAGATGTGAAGCAGAAGGTGCTCTATGACCTGTATTACTTTGAAAACATGTCGCTTTCTCTGGATATCAAGATTATGCTGCGTACGTTTCTGGTTGTTCT
>JBKHHW010000215.1:0-5067 GCA_046538945.1 Chitinispirillaceae bacterium
ATAACGGAATAACGGATAACGCATATTATATTTCCTACCGTACTCAATTCTAAGGCTGGCCGATGAAAGTAACTACTATTGCAGCACTGATCACCGCTCTTTGTGTCTCCGCGGCAATCGCCCAGGAGTGCGAGCTGACCGTGGCCCGGCTTAAGTACGGCGGTGGAGGGGACTGGTACACCGGCCCGTCCATGCTTCCAAACCTGGTGAAGGCCGCAAAGGGCAGGACTAAAATGCCCCTGTGCGACAGTGTGGCAGTGGTGGAAATTTCCGATCAGCGGCTTTTTCATTTTCCATTCCTTTTCATGACCGGACACGGAGAGGTGAGATTCACCTCTCAGGAAAGAATGCGCCTGCGCAAGTTTCTCATCGGAGGCGGTTTTCTCTGGGCCGATGACAACTACGGGATGGACAAATCCTTCAGAAGAGAGATGAACGCTCTTTTTCCGGAGAATCCTCTGGTGCCTGTTCCCTCTGACCACCCCATTTTCAAAAGTTATTACGATTTGCCCGGGCTGCCCAAAATTCACGATCATGATGGAGAGCCGGCGAAGGCGTTTGGAATATTCTTTGAAGGCAGATTAGTTGTGTTCTATACCTACAGCGCCGATATAGGAAACGGTATGGAGGATATTCAGGTTCACAATGTGGGCAAGGAACGCCGTGAACTTGCTCTGCGCATGGGGGTGAACGTCCTTTCCTGGTTTTTCAGCCCATGATGGACAGTGTAAAAAAGATCAGAAGGTTTGCGGCAGGGTGCAGACGTCGTCTGGTGTTCAACAGGGTATCCGGAATGCTCGCCAGGCTGTTTTCAGCTTTTCTGGCATTTTCACTGATACTGACCATTCTATTTTCTGCCTATCCCTGGGTGGTGCTCCCGCTGGTATGGATTTCCGGCACAGCTATCTTGGTTATAGCTGCAGCGGTAATCATCACCGTTACGCTGTTCAGGGCGCCGACTCTCATCCAGAGTGTCAGAAAAGCGGAGAACCGAAGCGAACTGAAACACCCCTCTTTGTCCATTGCTCTCGAGCTATCATCGCAGACAAGTGCCGGGTCCGAATCTTTAAAAAAGCATGTGTATGAAAGAGCCGCCCGGGAAATCGAACGTCTCAAAGAAGTACGTCTCACCGAATCCCGGACCAAACTGTACGCAGCTACAGTCTTGCTCCTTCTGATCACTGTGGGATCATCCATATATTTTCCCCAGCGGCTCTATTCCTATTGGAAACTTATCTTCACTGTGGCAGAAAACCAGAAGGCCGAAGTTCGCCCGGGAAGCATCACCGTACCTCTGAACAGTCCCCTTACTCTTCATTTGACCGGTCCCGCGCACTATCCCTCCGCAAAGCTTGACCTCCTCACCAGGGATGGTTCCACCAGAAGCAGACATTTTCTCCGCCCCGACTCCTCCGGCGGTTTTTCTTTCAGAATAGACAGTGTCAGAGAAGATATGATATATCAGTTTTCCCTGGCGCAAGCGCTCTCTCCGGAAACCGTCACGGTTGCCAGGCCCCCCATGCTCCGTTCGCTGCAGATCAAACTCGATCCGCCCGCCTACACAAAGCAGAAGCCCAGAACTCTCAATGCGGGGCAGGGCAACATGAATATCTATGCTGGTACGGAAGTCAGCTGTGTTCTGGAGTCTGGCGAACTGGATCAGGCTGCCCTGATCTTCGGACGTGACACCTTTGATTTAGAAGTGGAGGGTAAACGTGCCAGGGGCAAATTCAAAGTGTGGAGATCCGGGAAGTACACGTTCCGGCTGAAGGACACACTGGGCCAGACAAACGATTCTCTTCCAAACTATATGATAACCACTATTCCGGATGAAAAGCCGCTTGCCCGCATCATAAAACCGACTGATAACAAGGCTCTGACCACCGCGCAGGTGGAGACTCTGTGGGTCGAGGGAATCGATGATATCGGCATACGGGACATGAGGCTTCAATGGTGCAGAAGCGGTTTCTGCGGGGAGGAAAAACCTCAAAGCTGGAATCTCACCGACCGGGGCAGACCGCCCATAATCCGCAAAAATCTGGTCTGGGATCTCACGGAGCTGTCTCTTTACCCCGGAGACACAGTTTTCTACTGGCTTAGGGTTCGGGACAACAAGCCTTTCGGAAAGGCTCAAATCGCCCGGAGCGATACTCTCTGGTTCAGAGTTCCCAGCTTCGAGGAGATCCACAAGCAGATTGCCCGCAATGAACAGTATGCTCAAAAGAAGCTGGGAGAGGTGAAAGGCAGACAGGAAAACATCTCGAGCGCTGTTGAGGAACTGATGAAATCAGCCGTGGGGTCTCAGGAGCTGTCCTGGGATCAGAAGAGGATCATGGAGGATATCCAGAATCAGATGAATTCACAGGCCGATTCGCTTCAGAAAGCGCTCCAGTCTCTCCAGAAGAGCATGGAGGCACTGAAGGAGGACGGGAAGATGAATGATGAGCTGTTCAAAAAAATGGAGCAGGTGAAAGAGAGCATGGAACAGCTTGCCAAGGAATTCGGCAAAAACCCGTTTCTCAGTGACAAAGAGGAGAAGCTCTCGCTTGATGATATGCGCCAGGCTGCGGGGAAACTTCAGGAAATGCTTCCGGAGATGAGCGAAAGGCTTGACCAGACTCTTCAGTTTATGGAAATGCTCAAAAGAGAGAAAAACATTTCTGATCTGGCCCTGAGAGCGGAGAACCTTTCTGAAGAACAGTCTGAACTGGCCTTTTCGGATGAGGATGCATCGATCAAAGAGCGCCAGCAGGAGCTGCTTGACCGGATCGATTCATTGAGCAGGGATATGCGGGAGCAGTTCAAAAAAGAGAAACAGCCTGGCCCCTCCTCGGGAAATGTCGATCAACAGTCGAAAAATATGAGGTCTCAACTCAGAAAGAATGAAGCGCCCTCCTCAAAAGAGATGAACGCCATGAGCAGGGAACTGATGTCTTTAAGCGAGCAGCTCGAAGGCAGGCTGAGTTCCAGCATGATGGCACAAATGGAGGAGGACAGGAAGCTGATACTTGGAATGGCGCACGATGCCCTTTCACTTGAGAGCTGGCAGGAGCTTCTGCGAAAACAAGCCCACGGCAGGGTTGATGATAAGAGTACGGCCAAGGCCCAGCAGGCACTCAAGGATGGACTGATAAAAAGTCTGGCCCGCTCCGACAGCCTTGCTATGGTTCCGCCCGACATGGTAAACGAGATCACCAACTCCTACAGAAAAGCCATCTCAAGAGCACAAACTGTCATATCCACCATGAGCAATTCGGATGGAACGTTTGCCATGAATCAGAGCGCGGGAGCACTCAGAGAACTGGCCAACCTCCTATTATCCATAGCTTCTCAGGGGGATTCCCAGAGTGGAAGCTCAGGGGCGGGAAGCATGATGTCGGGCCTCAGGCAAGCTTCCGGAAAACAGGCGGCACTCAATTCCATGATGGGTGATATGCTGCAGTCGCTTTTGGGCCAGCAAGGACAGCAGGGCGGGTCACAGCCCGGGGGAAATAAACCGGGTGATGGAGGAGAGCAGGGCGGTGGTGAAGGTGCTCATGAAGCCAGGAGGAAGGCACAGGAGGCTCAGCAGGCCATTGCGCAAGAGCTTGAACGGCTTGCGGACAAGTACGGCAAGGAAGCCGGTGAGAGCATGGAGAAGAGAGTTAGGGAGCTTGAGCAGGAGGCGCGTCGGCTTGCACAGTTGCTCCAAAATCCGCCAGAGGACATTATTGATCAGCAGGATCGTTTTCTGTCCCGTATGCTTCAATCGACCCTGTCGCTCAACCGCAAAGACAAGGGCAAGGAGGATCGCAAGGGGAGCAAATCCAAAACGGTTTTCAGCGATCCGGATGCACCGGCTCTGGGGAAATCGATCAGAGAGGCGGACACTTTTCATATTCTGCGCAGGAGAGCTTTCGAAGACAACTACCCGGAGGAATACCGGTCGGCCATACGGGAGTATTTCGACAGTCTCGGGGAGTTGTACCTGGAGTAGCGTTGAGAAGTTTTCTGTTTCTGTTCAGCCCTGCTTTCTCCCCATTGATTTGCCATCCTTACAGTACATCTTCCATTTCAAAATTGCGCCCTCAAGTAACCGCCCGATAGGATACTTCTCACCCTCTGGGGTGACCACCGAACCATTTCCCGCGTTATCAACACTATACTATAGATACCTTCTACTGTTCAGGTTCCGGAAAAAGTGCACCGGACAGAACCCGGACATTACCATACGACCATTTAATCGCTTAACGAGAAGGGGTAATATATGAGAAAGCCGTCTTTTTCCAAGGCGTTTTTGACAGTTTTACTTTTGGCAATCTGCAGTTTCGCCCAGACACCGGTTGCCCGTCATGGACAGCTATCGGTTCAGGGCAACAGAGTGGTAAATGCCCAGGGAGAAACGGCACAGCTCAGGGGTATGAGTTTCTACTGGAGTCAATGGAGTGAACAATACTGGAACTCCAGTGTGGTTTCCTGGCTCGCCAGTGACTGGAAAGTAAGCCTGGTTCGGGCCGCAATGGGAGTGGAAGGCGACCAGTGGAACGCCGCTTATCTTCAGGACCCCACCACCAACAAAAATCAAGTGAAAACGATAGTCGATGCCGCCATCCAAAACGATATCTACGTCATTATCGACTGGCATGACCATAACGCCCATCAGCATGTCGATGAGGCCAAAGCATTTTTCGAGGAAATGGCGCGTGAGTATGGCAGCTATCCCAACGTGATATATGAAATTTTTAACGAGCCCACAGACGTATCCTGGAACGATGTGGTAAAACCGTATGCGGAAACAATCATCAGTGCAATAAGAGCTATCGACCCGGACAATCTTATCATCGTGGGAACACCCAGCTGGTGTCAGAATGTAGATGAGGCCTCGCAAAACAAAATCAATGCGGAAAACATCGTATATTCGCTTCACTATTATGCAGCAAGCCACAAAGGCGAGCTTCGCGCAAAGGCTCAAACTGCTCTGAATAATGATGCAGCTCTGTTCGTTTCGGAATTCGGCACCTGCGAATACACCGGAGACGGATATGTAGACATAGGTGAATCTGATACCTGGTTTTCCTTTCTTGACCA
>JBKHHW010000055.1:0-18006 GCA_046538945.1 Chitinispirillaceae bacterium
ATCCTGAGTCCCGACATCGCAGACTTGTCGGGATCCTCCGTAGTCGAAGGATTTTTATTTTTGATTTTTGAAGTTAGATTTGTTGCGGCGATGGGGGGAGCGAAGAATTCATGAGAAAGCTTAGGGAAAAGATAAGAATAGGGTTTCCCTCGTGAAGACCTCTGCTTAGAGGAGTCGGGCTCAGAAATTTTACAAACAACACCCGGGGGCTGCGCCGGAAGATCGGCTTACCCCGGGCGGTTACATTCCGGCCCGCTGGGCCACCATCCCATATCCGCCTCGTCTCTCTTTATTTCACATCAGAATTAATTTATACTAAGTACCGTCGTTGAGTTGTCCGCTGCCGGGAAAGGATCAACTCAGATGCAGCAAAAACCGGTAAAGCAAAAAGTGTAAAAAGGAGTAACCGGATATGGAACGGTACAGATTTCTGCACATACTGGCATTCATGATCATTTTGACATCGAGTCTTTGCGCGCAATATATAAAGGTAGATATGGCAAATGTGAGAGGCGCGCCTTCATCGGATGCATCAATTGTTGCGCGTCTACGCATGAATACCTCTGTGAATGCTGATAATTCGGAAGGGGAATGGCAGCGGATAGCTGACGTGGCCTACGAGGGAAAGAAATACGATGTCAGTGGGTGGATTCACAATTCTTTACTCATTAGTAAACCAGTTGATGCTTCCTTAATAAACCGTGAACTGGAAAAGTGCACAACAATCAAGGATAGTATTCCATGGCTGGAGCGGCGCGCAGCCCTGGAACCGGATAATTCCTCAAACCTTGAAATGCTCAGGGATGCATACGAAAGGAATGGAGAAAAGTCAAGATCTGAAGCAGTTGCTACCCTGATTCAGAAGAAAGAATCTGTTTTTCTTGCCTGTGACTTCGGAGCCCGCGGTATCAACATACTGGGTGAGATAGATTCATCCAACAATTTCCATGCTCTGACGTGGAGAAAGCATAATCTACACCATGGATTTGATGACAAGGGGTGGGTGCCCAATGATACTTCCGATGAGCGGATCATGAAACGGGCATCTTCTCTTCGTATACAACTGTCCGGTTTATTCTGGCATGACCCGGACAAAAAACGATACTACATCCCGCGAGTGGACCAGGCCCCTGCAGACTCGTTAATTCTATCGGGTCATAATGATCTTAACAATTACATTTCCGGACCAGATGCGCCTGTTTCGTTTTTCATACAGCTGCCTTCCGAATGGGCATCTGCAAAGAAGCTCCTTGCTTCATCCGAAATTATGGAAGTCGAAATCCCCCGTGACCGGATTACACAGCTGGAAAAACAATGGAAAAAAGCCACTGAAATCCCGTATCTCGACGGAATTTCACACAGGCCGATTATTCAGCAGAGGTACGGTCCCTTCAGATTTGAGAGAATGGGTGATGGCTCGGCCTTTTATATTGTGGAATACACATGTGAACCCGTAAACGAAGACTTTACCTACGGACTGTATGGTTGGGATCTCTTCGTGCTGGATGGCGAAAAATCTGACTTTGTCAAATTATATGTAGAGGAGTGGGGTTCCTGATAATGATGATTTTTATGTCTGGGGCGCACGGTCCGGCAGGGACGCACGGCCGTGCGTCCCTGCCGAATGCGGAATTATTCGGATCTTTCTAACAAATATTCAATTCAGTGTTGAGAATATATTTATTTTAATACCGTATACAACGGTTAAGATGTTTTCAGTACAGCCCTCAGCTTCGAGCTGCACTCCCCAAACACCTTCCATACTTTTCATTTTACTCAGGAGTTTATTATTTACTTCAGTGACTTGTCTCTACACCCCTCCATTTTGCAAGCGGTTACCGACGAAGGGTACCTGACACCGACCCCGATCCAGCAGCAGGCAATTCCGCCTGTATTAAAGGGAAAAGACCTTCTGGGAATCGCCCAGACCGGCACCGGCAAAACGGCTGCATTCGCCCTGCCGATTCTCAACCGCCTCGCCTCAGACAAACAGGGGCTCAAGAGCAAATCAGCCCGGGTACTCGTGCTCGCTCCCACCCGCGAACTCGCCATACAGGTGGCGCAGAGCTTTGAAGACTACGGTACCTACCTCAATCTCAGCACGGTCTGCATCTATGGAGGAGTATCCGACCAGCCTCAGAAAAAAGCTCTCGCCAGGGGTGCGGATATCCTGGTTGCCACACCGGGGCGGTTGCTCGATCTTCTGGGTCAGGGCGCTCTTACTCTGAGGTCGCTGGGCATTTTCGTTCTCGATGAAGCGGACAGGATGCTCGATATGGGTTTTATCCATGATATACGTAAAATCGTGGCGTTGCTTCCCCCGGTTCGCCAGAATCTGTTCTTTTCCGCAACGATGCCTGATGACATCGCGATGCTTGCGGCGAAAATCCTTCACAAACCGGTACGTGTCGAAGTCACCCCTGCATCGACTCCTATAGAAATTATCGATCAGGTGGTGTATTCCACCGAGAAAAGAGCCAAGCTTAAACTGCTCACGGCGCTTCTCAAGGATGCCGATATCACCCGCGCGCTGGTCTTCACCCGCACCAAGCACGGCGCCAATAAAGTGTGCCAGAACCTTCAGAAGATCGGAATCGATGCTGCGGCGATCCACGGCAACAAGTCCCAGACCCGGCGCCAGGAAGCTCTGAGAGGCTTTCAGGAGGGTACTTTGAGGGTGCTGGTTGCAACAGACATTGCCGCCCGGGGTATTGATGTGGACATGGTGAGCCACGTCTTCAACTACGACCTTCCCGAGGTGCCCGAAACGTACGTGCACCGCATCGGCCGCACCGCCCGCGCCGGGGAGTCCGGAACAGCGATAAGCTTCTGCGCCGAGGATGAGCTCAAGTATCTCAGCGCGATCGATCGGCTGATTCCAAAGAAGATCCCCCGGGGTGATACAAATGCGGTTATGAAGGCCGCGGGTATCAGTCTGGAAACTGCTCCCGTGGCAAACCGGTCCGAACGCTCACGCAGGGATAAACCGTACGGCGGCGACCGTAAGGGTCCGGGGCCGGAAAAAGCGTGGAGGTTTCAGGGGTTCGGCAGGGCGGGAACATCCCGGGGAAGGAAAGAAGCGCGAAAATAGGGGAGGAGACGGGGACATTGAACCTTTAACTCTGAACCCTTAACGTTCCTTTACTGAAAAATCGCACTGATAGACTGATTATAGTGCAGCCGGTTGATTGTGGCTGCGAAAAGCTGCGCGAGGGAGTGCACCTTGATGAAGTCGAGATCCAGGATCGCTTGGCTCTGTGGAATGGAATCGGTGGTATGAAGCTCCTTTAGGCCGTAGTTTTCGTGAGCCTCGACCAGCGCGGGGATATACTTCTCCATGAGCTTGTTGTGGCTTATCACCGCGTAAATCTCCTCCACTCCGTAACTTGTATGAAGAGACTTGACCGCGTTTATAAGTGAAGAACCGGTCACCGTTTCATCATCGGTCACTATCGCCGCTTTCTTCCCCTTGAGATCCCCGATTATTCCCAGAAAATCGGCTTTGTCCTTACCCGGACGGTACTTGTTGGCGATGGCGTAGGGAATATCCATGGCATCTGAGTAGTGCATGGTGAATTTGGTTCCACCCGCATCTGTGGAAACCGCGATCACATCGCCCCTTCCCTTGAATTCGGAGAAAAGATCCACCGCCAGATCCAGTCCGCTGAGTGCGACGAGCATCATTTCCGGTTCGTAGGACCCGTAAAGAGACAGGGTGTGGGGGTGGTAGGTGAGGTGCGCGTGAGCCCCGGCCACCTTGAGCTGATCCGCAAACAGGCTCGCCAGAGTGGCTTCGCGGGTCATGAACGTGGGCTTGTCCTGACGGGAGTAGGGGGTATAAGGGGTCACCACGGTAATGCTGCGGGCCCGGTGAGCCCGCAGGGTCCGGACCACCTGAAGCAGCTGCTGGATATTGTCGTTTACGGTGAATCCGGTGTGTTTTTCATGAGCGCACTGGAACACGAACGCATTCGATCCGGCCACATGCTGGTGAAGTCTGGGGCAGGTCTCCTGATCGGCGAAAACGGTGGTGACAGGTTTCTCCTCCGTTCCCAGCAGCGGTATCCGGCAGTGCTCGCTGTAGTGCTCCCTGAGCATCGCCTCGTACTCTGCTTTCACACTGCGGGCAAGCTGGATTCCTGCGTTGCAGGCGGCAAAGAGAAGCCAACCGTTAGGCCCGGTCAGCTGTTTCTGCTTAACCTGGTCGAAATCTTCAGGGGTGACAAAGCTTTCGTGTCGGATCATTGGTATCCACCGATTTAGATTTTTGAAGAATGATTTTTGAATTAACCCTCCCTTTCGGTCGGGGTTTTGCCTGGGGTCATCTAAAGCCATACTATCGCATTCAACCGCCACTGCCCTCCGCTCATCCTGAGCGTGCTGAGCTTGCCGAAGTGAGTCCCGACATCGCAGACTTGTCGGGATCCATCGTAATTGAAGGGTAATTCCGCCCTCAACTACCCCTTAACGAACCTTCCGCACCACCACTCGTTCTCTGTCTGAACCCCCGCAAGCTTCAATCCAAACTCCCGCGCCTTCGAAACCACCTCATCCTGCTCGCTTGTAAGTATGCCCGACCAGATAAGCTGTCCCCCTTCTTGCAATATAAGGGAAACCCGACCCAGAAGCGGTTCCGATTCGGTAGAGAGCATATTCATCACCACTGTATCGAAAGAAGCATTACTTTTTAAACTGTCCAGGGTGCCGACAGTGAAAGCCACTTTGCCCGATGGCGGGTTGTCCCGCTTGTTTTCCGCCAGATTCTCCCTGCAGTCCTGATCGATCTCCACCCCCAGAGAAAATGCGCTCCCCATGTAATCCGCAATGAAGCACAGCACTCCCGATCCGGTGCCGATATCGAGCAGCCGCTTGCGGTCTATCTGCTCTCTGCTGCTGATGAGTTCTCTTGCGGCAAGCCGGGTAGTTTCGTGGTGGCCTGTACCGAATGCCATCTTGGGCTCGATCTTTATCCAGATGCTCCGGTCTTCCTGAGGTGGTTCAAGCCACAGGGGAGAGACCCACACGCCGGGAGCGATCTGCGCCGGTTCCATCGATTCGCGCCACCTGGCATTCCAGTCCTGGTCCTCTATGAACTCTATTTGGGACTGGGCTGACAGCATCGAACTGAAGGAAGCCCGGGCTGCTTCGGCCTCCTGCTGCTGACCAAAGTAAAATCCCAGCTCTATTCCCTGTTGGCCCTGTCTCTCCACGCATCCGTTCATTCCGTGGCTGTAACCGATGGCGTTGGCGATTTCACGCTGTTCTTCGGTGATGGTGACGTAGAGGCAATAGGCTGGCATTTAAAGTTCTCTTTTTGAAGGGTTTATCAGAATAGCAAAAAGGGCCGATGCAACTCAGGAACAGTTGGCATCGACCCTGTTTTCGCCTGATTGTCAGTTTACGGCCTTAGATCTCTTGATGGCACAGAACTCCCCGCACATGCTGCAGAGTTCCTTTTCGGTGGGAGGGAGCGATTCCCGGTAAGTTCTGGCCTTATCCGGATCGACACAGAGAGAGATCATCTTGTCCCAGTCGAGATCGATTTTTGCCCTGGAAATATCGTGATCCCACTGAATTGCACCCGGGTGCCCTTTGGCCACATCCGCGGCATGGGCTGCAATTTTTGAAGCGATCACACCTTCCCGCACATCCTCAAGAGACGGTAGTCGAAGGTGTTCAGCGGGGGTCACATAGCAGAGAAAATCCGCTCCCGCCATGCCCGCGACAGCTCCGCCGATCGCGGCGGTGATGTGATCGTATCCGGGGGAGATGTCGGTCACAAGAGGACCAAGCACATAGAACGGGGCACCGTTGCAGAGAGTTTTCTGGATCTGCATATTGGTGACTACCTGATTGAGCGGCACGTGTCCCGGTCCCTCCACGAACACGCCCACGTTTTTCTCCCGGGCCCGTTTCACCAGGTCTCCCAGTATAATAAGCTCCTCAATCTGCACCCGGTCGGTGGCATCGTAGAGCGCGCCGGGTCTGAAACCGTCCCCGAGGCTGACCGCCACATCGTATTCTGCGCATATCTCCAGAAGCCTGTCGTACTGTTCGTAGAGTGGGTTTTCTTTTCCGTTGTGATGAATCCACTCCATGATGATCGTGCCGCCCCGGCTCGTGGCTCCGGCGAGGCGTTTGACTTCTTTGAAGCGGGATACCGACTGGCGGGTGACGCCGCAGTGAAGAGTGAGAAAGTCCACTCCCTGCTCACAGTGCTGCTCGATGAGGCCGAACATGTCATCGGCGGTGAGCTCGAGAACCGATTTACTGTTCTGACCGGCGAAGATGGCCATTTCGTAGAGTGGTACCGTGCCGATGGCCACGGGGCAGTCCCTGAGCAGTGCCTTGCGGATGCCGGGCAGGTCACCGGCGGTGGAGAGGTCCATGATGGCGTCGGCCCCGTGTTTGACCGCCACTTTCATTTTAGTCAGTTCCTCGTTGATATCACTTTTGGAGGAGGAAGTGCCTATGTTGGCATTGATTTTGATGGATGTATTAGTGCCGATCGGAAGTGGGTCGATGGATCTGAGGCGGTTTTTGACCAGCACAATGGTACCGTCGGCCATGCCCTGGCGAATCTGTTCAGCTGTCAGCTGCTCTTTTTCTGCTGCACGCTGCATTTCGTCAGTGATGATACCGGCTTTGGCTTGTTCAACCCTTGTCATAAAATGGTAACTCCATACTGAAGGGGGGAGAGGTTCGGAGGATTCCGACACTTATCCCGGGGGTAAAACATAGTTGTGACAGTCTGTAAAAATAGATCAGGGCACGGCTGGGAAAAACGTCAAAATTCAGGTGCGGATGCTTCCGGGAGGACCGGATTTACAGGATTTTTGGTTATCGTAAAGCCGGTTTTAGTAATTTGAGTCTTGTAAAATGGTGAAAAGTATGGTATTTATTTGTTTATGAAACGGTTGAACCGGGCTTGGAGCGGAATCTATATTGAACAGCTTTCCTGAGTTTGTCTGGTTTAGAGCGGCAGAGTAGAAAGGTTTTTTTTGTGCCGCTCGAGCACTATCAAATACACATATCACCTGTTTGAATCGGAAAAACAGCTTCGCGGCATTTGTCACGGAGAGTTGAACGGAGGATCTGAAATGACTAAGAAATTAACAAAGAAGCAACTCCAGCATTTCAAGGACAAACTTCTGGCTGAAAAACAGAAGGTTCTGGAGGAGATGGGGGAATTGCAGCAGAGCAATCTGAAACAGTCCATTTCAGATTCTGCTGGCGAGAATTCCCGCTACAGCTATCACCTGGGCGATGTGGCGTCTCTCTCCTATGGTCGCGAGTTCTCGATGGGTCTGGCCGAAAGGCAGCAGAAGTATCTTGAGCAGATAGACGATGCGCTTCAGAGAATCGAAGAGGGAACCTACGGAATCTGCAAAGTGACCGGCGAGCTTATCAATGTCGAGCGGCTGGAGGAGGTCCCTGTGGCAAAGTACTCGGTGAAGGGCAAGGAGATCATGGAACGCCGCAAGCGTCAGGGTCTTTGATCCGCACTAATTGTATATTCAAATTCGTAGTCTAGAGCGTCAGAGGGGAGTTGTCAGCTTCTGACGCTTTCTTTTTATTCTGACAGCACGCTTCTGAACAGCAGACCCGTTTTGGGATTATTAACGATGCAGCTTTTGGCGCCAATCCATATACTTCGCTCATGTTTGATCCTCCTTTCCCTCCTTTTCTTCGCTCCCGCTCAGGAATTGCGGCTGAATCCGCTGGGGGAAGTGGCTGGATCCGGTGATACCAAAGCTCCCTACGCCAAAGCGTTCCGTTCTCTGAAGAATGTGCCTTTTGAGGACCGGTCACAGAAGGTCAAGCTGATCCTCGACTCTCTGGGGTATCATCAGGGAAAGCTCAGAGCTGTTGACGATACTCTTTTCATCACTCCCGGCAAGCGGGTCAGCATCAAAGGCTTCAGTATCGAAGCGCCGTCTTCGGTTTCCTTTGAGAATACCAATTTTCCCTCCTTTCCCAGGCCTTACGATGCGGGCGAGATACGTGAAATGGTCCAGGCTCTCTCCCGCTCTCTTGCAGACCAGGGGTATCCTTTCAGCCGCGTTATAACCTCCATCGATTCCACCGGCCCCGGAGTTCTCGAAATTCTGTTTGGGATAGAACCGGATACAAGAACGTGCAACAGCGCTCCGGTGGTAAAGGGGATCAAGGGAAAGAGGGATCTGTTCCTAAGAGATATCCTGATCAGGGAGGGAGAACTTTTCAGAGCGGCTGATGTCTCCGAATCGCTCAGAAGGCTGCGGCTGCGTCCCTATGTGACAGAGGCCGGTGCGGGTTCACCGGTTCTGGTAAACGGGTCACCGCTTGAATCCGATACCCTCAAAGCAGTTGCCGTTCCCTTCACCATCACCGAACGCTCCGGTATGGATGTGGAAGGTGCCCTGGGGTACGAATCGGGTTCCGCTGAGGGCAAAGGGGCATTGAGAGGTGTGCTTAACCTCTCCATGATAAACCTGTTTCACACCGGTGAGAATGCTAAGATTCACTACATTGGTGCACAGAACTCCCAGCGGCTTAAAGTGTCATTTGAGAAGCCGTGGATCGCCGGCATGCCTCTATTTGCCGGAGGTGCCCTGGGGCTTGAGGTCGAGGATTTGGGTTACGGCTATCTGTCTGGTGAGCTGAGCACCGGAATAGAAATAGGGGGGCGGTGGAAGGGCAGTTTCACGTTGCGGGGTTCGGAGACCGTACCGCCGGACAGTCTCGGTTCGCCCTATAAATTCTACGGTGCGGATATCGCATTTTCCCTCATATCCCGGCCCTACAGTCGCGGAAACTTGGTCAAGGAGTTGTCGATCAGGACCGGAAGCGGGGTGGCGGATCGTGAGACGGCCTACACGCGAAACAGAATGGAAATAGAGGCAGGCATACACGCTCCCTTCGGGAAACGCTACGCTTTTCTGGGGCGGATCGTGACCGAGAATCTTTTCACCGACGAGGAGAACCTCTCTCCGGCGGAACATTACCGTACCGGAGGCTCCGAATCACTCAGAGGCTATTCCGAAGATGAGTTTTCATTCCGGTCGGTGGCCTACATTCAGACAGAATGTCTTCTTTATTTCAATAAGAATTCATCGCTATTTATTTTCCTTGATGGCGGGACCGGTTTTGACAAGCCCGGTTCATTTTCTCTGGCGGACCGCAAAGACATGCTGGGGTACGGAGTCGGGGTGCGCTTCCCCTCCAAACTGGGTTCGGTCACACTGGAGTGGGGCCGCAATATCCACGACAGTAAAAGTGCCGGACGGGTTCATCTCGGAATCCAAACTGTTTTGTAAAGCTGTCATTTAAACACTTCGATCGGCTGATAAAATGATCTGTAAAACTGCTCTGCTGCTTATTGCCGCCTTGTTTGCTTCCGCCTGGAGTGCTGAGTGTCTGGATGACTCGCGGTGGAACGGGCTGGGTTCGGATGAAAAGGAAAAGTATCTGGACCGCTTCGAAGCCGAATCTGCCGATGATCACTGTTTGTGCAGCTTTATAAGGCGATTTGCGGAAGTGTACCCGGAAAATGCCAACAAACTCACCCGCATGATTTCCCCGAGAGTTAATTCAAAGGGTTTTTCCCCGGATCTTCTCCTCTGTTTGCTGCGTGCGGATTCTCTTCCGGAGAACCGCCGGATGTGGCGCTCGATTGTAAAGCTATGGATTCAGGAGCATCAGCCCGTGCACGGCATTCTGATGGACTACGGCGAAGGGGGCAGGATGCCCTATGCCGATTCGCTCTACAGGGCACTTCATCTGGCGGGGGCACTTGACGTTCACGCGTATGTGCGCTGGGGCAGAGTGCTGAGCATGCTGGAGAAGTTCGAGGAGGCTGCTTCCGTGTACTGTTTGATCTGTGAGCGCGAGCCCCGCATGGTTCACCTTGCGTTCAGTCAGATGAGGCAGTTTTTTTCCGAAGCCAAGCCGCGGAAGATCTCCCCAGCTCTCGATACGTTCAAAAACTGCATATCGCAAAGTAGTTTTCCCGACACGGCGCTTTACAGAAACTGGTTGGCCGGCATGTTTGGGAATGCCGGTCTCTACGAAAAGGAGGTGGAGACTCTCCTTGAGCTTGACACACCTGAGGAGTCCGTGGCCGGGGATCTGCTTGACATCGCCAGGGATCATTTCACTGCCAGACGATACCGGTTCGCTCTGAAACCCGCCATTCTGGCCTACAGGCGTCTGGACAAAAGTTCCGATGCGGCGGTGATTGCCTATCAGTCCTACCTTGAGCTGGGCGTGAAGGACTCCGCTCTCTACTGGCTCCGTCATGCGGATCTTTCCAGCAGCGGGCGTATCGCCGATGCCGCTACTCTCTGCCAGGAGACCGGGCATCTCTACAATGCGCGGGAACTGATCGACTCAATGACCTCATCTCTAACACGAGACACTCTGGTTATCCGTCAGTACCTCTTCGCGGGTGAAAAGGAGAAGGCGGCAGCTTTTGCCAAGGATTCCCTTCGGCACCGCGGTTCAAGGCAGAGAAGCCTGTGGAGGGGGAGGACCCTGCTCTTTTCATCCAGAATTCCGGATGCGGCCGCGGTGTTCGATTCCCTTGAATTTTCACCCTCCTGGTTTGCCGCCTCGGAAGTCCTTAACTACCGGTTCCGGATTCAGAAACTCCAGGCTGACTATGATGCTCTGAAGGTATGGTCGGCTATGGAATATCATATATTCACCGGAAATCTTCAGAAAGGGGCGGATCTGCTCCGCTCACAGAAGCTTTCCGGGGAGGCAAAGGAGATGATATCGGTACTCTTGGGGAAAGCGTACCTGAAAAAAAGCAAACCAGCCGAAGCTATCAGCGCTCTCGATCTGGTGAATGTGGAGAAGCATAGCCCGGAATTCCTTTACACCAGAGCGGAAGCGCTGTATATTGTGGGACGTTTGGAGGAGGCCCGCACGGCAGCGGAAGAAATTCTGGTTGATTCTCCAACCGATGTCCATGCTCAAAAGGCGCGCGTTCTTCTTGCACAGATACGTTCTTCGCAATAGATCGGACGCAGGGCGCCATAAGCTATTTTAGAAAAAATTAGGTTCAAGGGGTGTATAATGAGTATTCGCTGGATTCGCAACGTACTTATCGATGGCGAAAAGAGCACTGTCGAGATTCAGATTGGAGATAAACGGATCGGAGACAAGTGCTATACCCGGATCGATGAGGAACTGGAGGAGTGGTTTGAGAATATTTACAGCACTCGTGATGACATTATCGCCCAGGGTGTTGATATTCTCAGAAAACGACTCGATGGAAAGAACATAACCTATCCGGATGGACAACCTTATGACTGGAAATAAATTTGTCGTAGTTCATGGTCACTTTTACCAGCCGCCCAGAGAGAATCCGTGGCTCGATATAATAGAAGAGCAGGAATCGGCGGCACCCTATCATGACTGGAACGAGCGGATCTATGATGAGTGCTATCGTCCCAATGCCTATTCGAGGCTGCTTGATTCGCAGGGAGCGATTACCGGAATTCACAACAATTATACAAACATGAGTTTCAACTTCGGGCCGACGCTGTTTTCGTGGCTCGAGCGCTATCATCCCGTTACAGCTCAGAAGATCATCGCCGCCGACAAGCTCAGCTTTGAAAAACTGGGCGGGCATGGAAACGCTGTTGCTCAGGTGTTTAACCACATTATCATGCCGCTTGCCCCTCGGCGCGATCAGCTGACCCAGATCCGCTGGGCAAAGCATTTCTTCAAAAAACGCCACGGTAGAGATCCTGAAGGAATCTGGCTGGGTGAAACCGCGATCAACATGATCACAGTTCAGTGTCTTATCGAGGAGAAGATCCGTTATGTGATACTTGCGCCCAGTCAGGCGGAGTCATTCAGGCATCTGGACAGCGATCAATGGGTTCAAACGAAGGATCAGGGGGTGGATACCCGCCGTCCCTACCGCATTTTCCCCAGGAATGAATCGGGTGAGCAGCTGCCGGGTCATCTGGATCTGTTTTTCTTCGACGAGGGGCTTTCAAAAGAGATCAGTTTCAACAGTCTGCTTAAGGATTCCTATGCTCTGGGCAACAGAATAAATGCCTGCTACAATCACGACAGCGGTGAGAATCAGCTGGTTACCATAGCGACGGACGGGGAGACGTTTGGGCATCATAAGGCATTCGGTGACATGTGTCTGGCGTACTTTTTCAAGCAGGTGGCGCCTGAATTGGGGATCACTCCGGTCAATTTCGCCTATTATCTCGAAATGAACCCTCCGCGGTTTGAAGTTACCCTCAAAAACGGTTTCGGAGAGGGGACTGCCTGGAGTTGTGCTCATGGGGTCGGTCGATGGAGCCGTGACTGCGGGTGCAAAACCGGGGGCGAGGCTTCATGGAATCAGGCCTGGCGTGCTCCGCTGCGCTCAGCGTTGGATCTGCTTCGGGATAAAATCGATTCGCACTTCGAGAGCCGCCTTTCTGAATTTTTTTCCGATCCCTGGAGTGTGAGAGACAGCTACATCCAGGTCATGGAGGATGCTTCCATAGCCAATATGGCTGATTTCGTGAAGTCCCAATCCGGCAAATCAAGAATAAATGAAGACTCGGTGAGAGAAATACGCCGCCTTCTGGAAGCGCAGAAGTTCATGCTGTTTTCCTATACCTCCTGCGGGTGGTTCTTCTGTGATATCAGCGGAATCGAAACTGTGCAGAATCTGGCATACGCCTGCCGTGCTCTTCAGCTGGGACTTCCCGAGAAAGACAAAATGTCCGAGCTTGAGACGTTCATGAACAATCTGTCTCTGGCTCCCAGCAACTTGAAGAATGCTGACGGGCGCACTCTTTTTGAGCGGTTCATACTGCCTTTTTACCATCATGAGAGGCTTCTTGCCTTTACCGCAGCTATCCAGCAGGTTCTCTCCGTGAAAAAGCATTCCAGTTATGAAAAAACCGTGTACAACATGAAGCTCAAAACGGTTCAGAGCGCCAAAATCGGTCGAATTCAGTATTCTGGCGTGCTTGTGGATATGGAGAGCGGGATTACAGGTGAAGCAAGTTCCTGGTCGGTTCTTATTGCCCACTCTCCCGATACGGAGCTGCGGGGGTGGATTGTGCCGGCAGAAAAAATGCCCAAAGGTAACAAACCCGAGGTCTGGATAGCGCACGATGACGCCATCTCATTTACTCTTGCAGATCTGTTCTATAGCTCCCGTCATGATCTGTCTGATTACTTTCAGGACTGTATGGCCAGGGACACGGATAAGAGATTTCTGGCATGGATGGAGCAGAACGAGCAGAATCTTAATATATTGACACGCCTCAATTATCCGCTTCCCGCGTACTGCAGCACTCCGGTTCTCTACGTGCTTCAGAACCGTTGGAATCAGTTGATCAGAAAGCTGGGGAAGAGGGGGGGTGAAAGTGCGGTTTTTGCCGATCTGCTGGAACTCCACTCACACGAGAAGCGGTACAAGGTGGAGATCAACAAAAAGGAGGGCGCTCTCGTTCTGCAGGATCTGATCATAAAGGATCTGGAGCAGCTTCAGAAGAGACCCTCGGTGAAGGATTGTGAACGGTTGCGGCTTCTTCTCGATTTCGTGGACAGGTTTTCCATACCTGTGTCCAAGAGCAAACTGGAGGATATCTTCCAGCCTGTGTATGAGGGACCGCTGCAGAACCTTTACCGCAAATTCGAAAAAGGCGTCATAAAGGATACGTGGGAAAAGGAGCTGCTCGTTCAGCTCATCAACTTTGCCAGAAGAATAAACTTCAACACAGACCGTTTTTCTTCTGTTACAGAGTAGGGCAAAAAAGATGGGCGGCGCTCATCCATTATTCGTTGCTTTCACAAACAGCTTGTGATATATTGTAGATAGTAATTGTTCTTGGCTGAAATGTAGCGGCCGTAACAATCAAAACGGGGCCTTCATCATGGTAGAAAAACATCTGGTCTTCTGGCTGATCCAGGCTTTCATTCTTCTTTTCGGGATTGCGGTGGGACACTCCTATCTTCTGCTGAGAATCCGCAGGGAGGAGAATAAGAAGCGTGAGCTTGAAATGGCTCTTTTGGAGAAGAGATCGGATATCCTCAAACAGGGGAAGAAAATCGCTCAGGACCTTGAAGACGCTCTCTATAAAGCTAAAATCCAGCAGGAGATAGACGACATTATCCGGAAAGACTGATGCTCGTTTGCTTTTACATTTGGGCGGGAAAAAGTGCTGAGCTCTTTTCCGCCATTTTTTTTGGGATGGTTTCGCACCTCCACTCTTTTTTGCCGGTTCGTTCTTCATATATTTTAAATCAAAGCTCTTTGTGAACGTTTTGAACGTGGTGTTTAAGGTAGATATTTTGAAAAGTGCCTTCTTTCAGCCCTTTCCCAGTAATAGTGGACAGGTAATGCGATGACACTCCTCGTACTGCTTCTGCTGGCTATCTTTGGCTCGTTTTATTTCTCCGGAACTGAAACCGGTTTCATATCATGGAATCCGCTCAAAGTTGCTCACAGGGCCTCCAAAGGCGACCTGAACGCTCGTGTCGCTCTCTATCTGATGAATCACAAGGATCGTTTCCTCACCACCATTCTTATCGGAAACAACATCTGTAATATCGCCGCTGCGCTGATCTTCGCCCAGCTTTTCCTCATGCTCGATACCTATATCCCCCTGGACCTCTACCGGATCCCCTCACCAGAGTCCTGGTTTCTGACTCCCGTCATGGTGCTTTTCGGGGAAATGCTCCCCAAGACTCTCTACAGAACTTACTCGTTTCGCCTGACAATGAAATCGATTCCGGTGATGGGCGTTCTGTATCTGGTGTTTTTCCCAATTTCCTGGTTGTTTTCACAGGTTTCGAAGCTTTTTCGCCGATCAACCGAAGGGGAGAGGGGCATCACCTTCAGAACAAAAGCCCGGGAGGAGATGGTGCTGGTTGCGGTGGAGGGGGCCAGGAGGGGGAATCTGTTCGAAACGGCCAATCAGGTCATGGAGAACACTCTGAATCTGAGAGATCGGGAGGTCAGATCCATAGCAACAGATATCGGGAACTGGAAAAAGCAGCATGCTGCCTACACCTGCTCGCAGATGATCACGAGTATCGGAAAAGAGCTCGCCAGGGATGATGATGAGGTCGTCATTTTCAGCGATGATTTCAAAACACCTGTGGGCTATGTGTCACTATTCGAAGTGATTTCGTTCAGCCACAAAAAAAATCATTCGTTCCAGGAAGTACTCAAACCCCTGCCCAGTCTCAGAAGCACCATGACTCTCCTCTCCTGTCTCAAGAGAATGAGAGAGGACTCACCCCGTTACTTTCGCCTTCTGGAAAAAGACGGAACCCCTGTGGCAATACTGGACAAAATGGTTCTTTTCGAGGCAGCTTTCGTAAAATTACCCTATAAAACCCAATATATGGCTGAAAGTGCTTGATTTTTTTCTCTCTGCTATTTAACTTAAGTAGATTACATTTTTTATTTGCTTATGATGCCAAGTCATGCTACAATATGAAATGGTAGATTGATTTGGTTTCTCTTTTTTCGAATAGATCGTGTTCATGGATAATCACAGTTGGAATCTCATATATACCGCCTCCAGACATAATTCAAAAGCTCGCCTTTTTCGAGTCTCGAGTATAACCTGTGTTGCACTCGTAGTATTCATGTTTGCAGGTCTGCTCGGATTCGCAAGGCTTGTACACTCCGGAACAAGTTATGGACTGACCGTTCTCGGTGTATCCGCCGAACGGCAGGAAAACCGGGGGCTGCTTCTCAAAGTTCAGTTTCTGGAAAAGTATATGCAGCAGGAGATGGCCAGCATCTCAAAGCTGGTGCAATACGAAGACGAAGCGAGGCTCAAGTATGGGATGGAACCGATAAGCAGCGAAGTCCGAAAGGCGGGTATCGGTGGACTTCCATCCCGGGATGAGATGCTGCTGTCCTCAATGATGGATCCGGTGGTGATGAAAGCCGAATCTCTCCGTTTTCAGTTTGCATCGCTGCTTCGCCAGACAGAACTTCAGGAATCCACCTTCCGTCAGACCTCAAGCACCATCGAAGATCTCCACGAACACTGGTCCCGCCGTCCGTCTATGTGGCCGACGACCGGGCGCATAACATCCAGCTTCGGTTACAGATATCACCCCTTCTCAGGCCACCGTCTGCTTCATGAGGGGTTGGATATCGCAAACAAGAGATGGACTCCCATCTATGCACCGGCTGGTGGTCAGGTAACAGAGGTGAGATACAGAACCCACTTCGGCAACATGGTGAAAATCAGCCATATCGACGGGGTCTACGAGACCCTTTATGCGCACCTTCAGAAGGCTTCGGTTGCTGAGGGGCAGGTGGTGAACCGCGGGGAACTCATCGGCTACGTCGGGAGTACCGGCCGCAGCACCGGTCCCCATCTCCATTACGAGGTTCATCACAACGGCCGCCCGGTCGATCCCATGGGTTTCATCCTTGCTTCAGATCAGATAGTCGATTGATTTTCTTTCCCTGAACAGCTTTCAGATGGTATACTTTGGTTCTAGCCCTGTTGAGGTTCTTAACAGTGATATAAGGAGGCTTTCTGTATGATTTTCAGCAAGGAAGTATCCATCAGTACCGACCGGCGCAGCTGCTGGGTGGATGTGACATCCCAGGTGCAGAAGGTGGTGGATTCAAGCAGCGTTGAAGACGGCATATGTACGGTTTCCAGTCTGCACACCACGGGCGCGGTCACACTTAATGAAAATGCGGATCCTGACGTGGAGAGGGATTTCTTCTACAAGCTTGACAAGTTGGTTGATAGGGACCCCGCGTTCCGTCACGCGGAGGGAAACAGTGACAGTCATGTGAAGACATCCCTGGTGGGGCTCAGTGCCCAGGTGCCGATCCGTTCCGGCAGGCTTGTGCTTGGAACCTGGCAGTCTGTTTATTTCTGTGAATTCGATGGTCCCCGCAGCCGCCGTGTAACTGTCACAGTCATGGGAGAGTGACAGCGACAGGTAAGTGGAATCACAATGAAAAATTTCATTTTCACATCAGTGTGTTTACTGCTTCTGCGGTTTGCGGTTTCGGGCGATTCGCTGGAGATCCGCTATGCGGGGGAGATCCTGCATATTCCGGTCGGTGCGGATGTGGCGGCCATGGGGGATGTCGGGGTGGTGATGCCCCGTCGGGCGGTTTCGGTGCACTGGAACCCTGCTTCCGCGGGTATGCTTGATCATTACGAAGCATCACTTGAATATGCGGGGCTCTACTGGGGGATGTCCCACCACGGTGCGGCCGCGTTCCATGCTCCGTTGAAGGGTGAAACGGGGATAACCGGCCTGATCATTCCTTTCTACAGCGGTGCGATCACAACCTACGACACGCTTCCCGGCACCTACCAGGAACGTCTTCTTGACCCCTCAAAACGCGCCGACGGTTCCGGAACCGGAGTTCTCACCGACAACCAGAACCTCTTTGTTTTGGCGCTGGGCAAAAGATTTTCCATTCCCATGCCTCGCAACAGTTTTTCGGGAAAACCGCTCACTATTGACCTGGGAGTGGGCGGGGCTTTCCGTGGTTTGACTCACACAATGAAGCATGATGAGAAGGTGAGAATGGGGATGAATACCAATATCGATGCCGGTCTGCTTGCAAGAATCGGTTTGGATTACGATTTCCAGGCGAAGGAAACCATTCGCTATCTCACCCTTGGCGCGACATTCAAAAATTTCATTCCGGGAAACGTGAGCTGGGCTCATTCAGTTGACGGAAGCGGGGATGGGGAGTACCGTGAGCCGCTCAAGGCGATTCAGTACTATGGCATTGCCTATACCGACGAAAGTCAGCTTCTGGGCGGTGACTGGGTGTTTTCTCTTTCCATTCACAATAATTACGAGGTTTCCTACCACGGCGGAGTGGAGGCTCTGTTCTGGGATGTTGCCGCGTTTCGTGCCGGTTTTTCAGACGGTGTTCCCACTTTGGGGGCGGGAGTCAGATACCGCAACTGCTTTTTCGATTATGCGTTCCGTTTTGATCCGGTGGATATTTCTCCTCTGCGGGTGGTGGCGGGCGTGGTTTTTTAAGGG
>JBKHHW010000216.1:0-5027 GCA_046538945.1 Chitinispirillaceae bacterium
GCTGCAGGGGGCCCAGGACGATCCGCCGTTTTCTGTTTTGAAGAATTGGGAATCTTCTGTGAAGCCGGGTGACGAGTATCCCCTGACCCATCCCTTCTGTTCGGAAATGAATTCTATGCTGAGCAGGAGTATTCCGGGTTTGGTTGTAAATTTAATATTCCAGTTCGACCCGCCGTCTTCTGTGTGAAAGACAGCCCCGAGTTTTTCTGAATCCCGTATGACACTGCCTGCTGCCCATCCGGTTTGTCTGTCGAGAAAGAAAAGAGAGTTGATCGGGCCTGCATTTCGTGGTAAAGTATTTTTTCCCCAATTGTAGCCTCCGTCGGTAGAGCAGAAGATGATTCCCACGTGCGCTGCATCTACTGATTCAGAGTGTGCGCTTGCTCTTCCGCAGACCCACCCGTTGAGACTGTCTGTGAAGAATACACACCTCAGTTCTCCCTCCAGAACCGAAGCTATGATCCACTCTCTTCCTCCATCGATTGTATTCAGTACGCTTCCCTTCGAGGTCACAATCCAACCGTGAGTGGTGTTGGTGAAACAGACCGAAGTGAACGGTTCAACGACCGGAACTACTATCCGTTCCCAGGTTTTCCCCCCATCCCGGGAATGAAGGAGTGATCCATTCAGGGAATCGGATTTTCCGGTTTGAACAGGTCTGCCTACAGCCCACCCGTATCGTGAGTTGATGAATCTGATATCCGGAAGCATCCCTTTTCGGGTAAAGTATTGGGATTCAGTGCCGGCGTAAGCCATTCCCAAAGTGATTGTAAAAAGGAGAAGAACGGATTTAGTCAAATCGTCATGCCTTTGCTCAGGTGACTGAGTTTTGTCTTGAAGCTGTGCGCTAGGGCTTTTTGAATAGGGAATTCTTCGTATCTAAGCAAAAAGCAAAGGCAGTGCCACGGCAATTTCATGCATATGGTTGGGAGTTGTGCAGGGAAATGAGGGGTCATGATATTCCGCAAACAGACCTTTTTTTGGACAAATCCGAATCGGTTTAGATATGATGACAGGGGAATAGTATATTAATTGTTCTGTTTCAAAGGGCTTTCTGTTTCCATTTCACTGAAAGGAAGGTTTTATGCCTACCATCTTATTAATCATCATTGTAGTTGCCGCTCTGATAGTTTTCTTTTTCATCGGTTCGGCGATATCTCTCTGGATGCAGGCCATTTTTTCCGGAACCAGAGTGGGCCTGCTCAATATAGTGTTCATGAGATTCAGGAAGGTGCCGCCTAAGCTGATAGTGGAGTCGAAGATTACAGCTGTTAAGGCGGGAATTGACCTGTCCACCGACTCTCTGGAGTCCCATTACCTTGCAGGCGGAAATGTGCTCAGAGTTGTGCAGGCCCTGATCGCAGCCGATAAGGCGAACATCCCTCTCACCTTCAAACGGGCCGCTGCGATCGACCTTGCAGGAAGAAATGTTCTTGAAGCGGTGCAGATGAGTGTCAATCCCAAGGTTATTGAGACTCCCAGAGTTGCAGCCGTTGCGGCGGATGGTATTCAGCTGACTGCACTCACCCGTGTAACTGTGCGTGCGAATATTGACCGGCTGGTGGGCGGTGCTGGTGAGGAGACGGTTCTGGCACGTGTGGGTGAGGGGATTGTGACTACGATCGGTTCGGCAACATCTCACAAGCAGGTTCTGGAGAATCCCGATTCTATTTCCAAACGGGTTCTGGAGAAGGGGCTTGACGCAGGTACCGCTTTTGAAATTCTTTCAATTGACATCGCTGATGTGGATGTCGGAAAAAATATCGGTGCTGTGCTTGAAACGGACCGTGCTGAAGCGGACAAGAAAATCGCCCAGGCGAAAGCCGAGGAGCGCAGAGCGATGGCTATCGCCGCCGAACAGGAGATGCGCGCAAAAGTGCAGGAAATGCGTGCGAAGGTTGTGGAAGCCGAAGCTCAGGTTCCTCAGGCGATGGCGGAAGCTTTCAAAAAAGGTAATCTGGGTATCCTTGATTACCATAAGATCAAAAATATTGCTGCCGATACACAGATGAGAGAGTCTCTCGGAGGGCAGGGGCAGCAGTCACAACCCGATGACAAAGAAGATTCATAATCTGAAAAACAACAGTCCTAAAAGGAGATGTGAATGGATATTTCAGATTTGATTGAGAACTTGGAATCTCTGTTTCCTGTTCTGATATTTGCCATCTGGGTAATCGTAACCGTTTTGAGGCGTTTAGTGGAGGGGAGAACGGAAACTGAAGAAGCCCCGGCGGGTTCTCCTGCTCAGAAAGAGCGCAGAGTTTCGGGGAGTTCTTCTGATGAACTTCGCCGTTCTCTTGAGGATATTTTTGGATTGTCCGAAGCGGAAGAAGAGCTGGAAGAACCGCAGGAGCTATTCCAAAAATCAAGGGCACATGAGGAGAAACCGGTTGAGACTGCTTATGAAAAGATGCGCATGGAGGAGGAAAGTAAATATGGCGCTCCCTCCGGGTCACTTCCGCCGGTTGAATCGGAAAAAAGCAGGTTTTCAGAAACGACTGTTTTGAACAGCAACGAACTCCGCAAGGGGATCATATGGCACGAGCTGCTTCAGCCGCCTCTTGCTCTCCGCGAAGAAACCCGCGGTTTTCTGTAGCTTCTGCTCAAAAAAGATTCCTGATCGGCCGGTTTTCTAAGTGAAACCGGCCTTTTTTGGGTGCATACGGTTGCTATTTGGATCATCTGCTATCTATTTTAACTATCTTTGTTTTTTTTTCTCACAGCAGCTTATGGAGGTATAGTACATGGCAAGAGAGACCGTAGTGTCAAAATTCACTCTCAAGGGAAGAGAAATACTTTCTTCTTATGCAAGCATGACTCTTGAAGGTGTCATGACGGCGCGTGTACAACGCGGATCGGACAGTTATACTATCGAGGAGCGAAACGGCATCGCTAAAGGTACATCCGACGGGGAGAACGAAGCAATCTATATCCCCAACGACAAAGCTATCAAGTCGATCGACAAGAATATCGCTCCGCTTCTTCCCAAAAAAGTGGTTATCAAAAAACCCTCGGACGTTCTCAAGGCCTGCAGAGAATTCGACCTAAAACTGGTGGAAAAGGCCGGACCTAACAAGAAGAAGTGGGGTGGCAACGCATGCCTCGCCTCCTCGACAGTTTTCTTTCAGCTCCTACTCAAAGCTTCCGGTTTCAAGCCATGGCAGGTTCTTACAAACGGCAGAAAGCCCAAGCAGTTCTACATGCCTAACATTGCGTTCAACATGGTGTGCGGCGGAGAGCATGTGCCCGGAACCAAGCAGGATATTCAGGAAATGTTCTTTTTCGCAATGAAGGAAAAATCGGTCAAGGACGTGTTTGTGACAGGGACCAAATTCTTCCGTCAGTTCGAGAAGAATCTGGTGCGCGACGGTCTGCCGACCGGAACAGCAAAAGAGAGAGGTTTCGTGTTCCCTGTTGAGGATAACTTCGAAGGTCTCAAAAGAATCAAGGAATGTGCAAAACAGTTGGGACTTACAGAAAAGGATTACGCGATAGGAACCGACAATGCCTTCTCCGAAATCCAGAAGACCGATAAGCTCCGTAATGAGGGCAAATACGACCTGCGCTTCTCCGGTCAGGGAATCAAAACCAGAGAGGAGCTAGTCGAGTTCGATTATTCAGTGGTGAAGAGTGCAAACAACTTCGTAACCATGGAGGATCCGGGTTCTGAAAACGATCTTCTCGCTCACAAACTCATGAATGAAAAGTACGGCAACCGTACTCAGATCGTGCTCGATGATCTGGCTGTTACTCAGATGCGTTTCATCATTCCTTTTCTCGCCGGCAAGGAAAGAAAGGATCGCGCGGGAAACTCGGTTCTGATCAAGCTCAATCAGGCTGGAACCTTCACCGAAACACTGCTCGCTTCTCAAATCGTGCTGGGTGTTGCGGATGTCGAGGAGGTGGAGATGTTCCTCAGAGCCCGCAAGGATATCAAGAATGTCATGAGAGATCTCAAGGAACTTGGGGTTTCAAGCCTTGAGGAAGCTCTGGACAATATCAAAAAGGGCGGATTTACCGCGTTCTTCTCGCACAGATCAACAGAGGGTACATCTGAGTTTCTCCCGCTTCTGCCGCTTATGTTCGGTTCGGTATCGCCCAAGGTGTGGTTCAAGGCGGGCGCTCCTAACGGAGAGAGAAATCTGCAGAACTATAATCCTCTGATCAGAGCTGAAGAGGAGATGCTGGCCAGCAAGATAAATGTGGAAGTAGCTGGGTTCAGGGGACTTCCGGATGGAGTTAAGATACCAGCCATCAAGAAGTAAGTATGATTGCATATGATATGATATGATAAAAAAAGGCCCTGAAAAGGGCCTTTTTTATTGAAGCGATTTTTACTCCACTATGAATGTAGCAGACTCGAGCACGTTGTCGCTGCCTGCTTCACAAACTTCTACTTTCCATTCGCCGGAGGAAATTTCCGGTGTAAGGGTTCTTTTGCTGTAGGTTCGCCAGCTCACTGATTTTACTGGCAGAACAGTTTTCTGAACGCTGTTTCCATTGTGGTACCAGACATGTTCCACAGCTGTGGAATCTTTGGCTCCCGTCACCTGGGTGAAGAATACCAATTTGCTCACATCTTTGGGAAATTTGTTGGACGCCCCTTTGGGTTCGAGGTTTTCAACATTTGTAGCTACAACGGCTCTGGCGATTTTCAGATCTGACGTGCTCCGCGGAGCAGCTTTCTTTTCCGCAGTGGCATCCTTCTTTGTGGAAATCGGCTTTTTCTCCTCAGCTGGAACGGCAGCTTTTTTGACAGGGGCTTTTTTGGCTGCAGGTTTTACCTCTGCAGTTTTGGCCGCAGGCTTTTTTTCCGGTGAGGCAACGGCCTTTTTGGCGGCAGGTTTTTCAGCTTTCTTGACTGCAGTTTTTTTCTCGGCAACAGTTTTTTCTGCTGCTTCGGTTTTTTTTGAAACCACTTTTTTCTTGACGGGGGCTTTTTTTTCTGCCTTGACTTTTTTCACCGGGGCTTTATCCGCCTTATCGGCTACTTTTTCTGCGGCTTCAGATTTTTTAACAGCAGCCTT
>JBKHHW010000217.1:0-5020 GCA_046538945.1 Chitinispirillaceae bacterium
GCGTTCAAAGTTCAGCGTTCAAAGTTCAGCGTTCAAAGTTCAGCGTTCAAAGTTCAGCGTTCAAAGTTCTGTACGATACCCCTCTCAAACAGTCGGGGCTCCGGTGTCTGTTGTTCCGTTGTCTTTTAGCTGCTAACTAAACCTCTCCCACCTCTGCTTCTCCCAATCAAACCGCTCGTGCGGGAAAAAACGTCCCTTGTAGGCCATTTTGCCGCAGCCCTCAACCAGATATCCCAGATAGTAATGATCCAAACCCAGCTCAGCAGCGTACCCGATCTCCCGTATGACGCTGTAGGTGCCCGGACTTAAGTGCTTCACCTCCTCCGTGAACACATAATACACCGAACTCAACCCCTGATCCGAGCGGTCCAGAAACCCAACTCCCTGCAAATTACCATCCACATAATATGAGGACATCACCGAGGGGCACGAAGAGAGGCAAAGCGTGCGGCGGAAATGCTCACGATCACCGGGCTCACCGAACCGGAACCCGGAGTGCTTTCTGTAGATCTCAAAAGCCTCCTCAGAATACTCAAGAGGCCCAAAATTCACCCGGGTCCGGGTATTCTTGTTCCTGACCCGGCGAAGGCTTTTGGAAAGAGTGAACTCCTTTACCAGCACTCGCACCGGAACACATCTGCGGCAGCCTATGCACAATGGTCTGAAAAAGTGATATCCGAACTTGCGCCACCCTGTCGACAGCAGCACGTTCATTTCCGATCCGCTCAACTCTGAAGCTGTAAAGCAGGTGAAACGCGCCCGTTCCCCCGGGATATAAGGGCAATCGGAAACTGGTGTAAGGTAGGGATCGTTGTGGAGAATCATAGTTTTAAAATACAAAACGGCCAGTCAGTTCATTTTGACCAGCCGTTTTATTTGTCTAAAAACCAATATTTAGAATCACTCTTTTTTGAAGCTGAAGGAGATCAGATACGAATCATCCAGTTTCTTTGTGGTGATCTTGTATCCGGAATTGTAGAAAACTCCCAGCATCAGTTCGTTTTTCTCCAGAACTTTACCCTCGAAACCTACAAGTCCGCGCTGACGGGCGATATCGGTGAGAATCTCAAGAAGCAGTGTTCCGATACCCTTTGCCTGCCAGTCATCTCTGACCACAAACGAAACGTCGGCTTTCTTGGTGGTTTCGGTCGTGTAGTAGTGACCCACACCCACGATCTGCTCCCCGCCGAGATCCTTTATGATCGCCGCGATGGCCATATCTTTTGAAAAATCTATGGTGGTGAAATCCTGGATGAACTTGTGAGGGAATGTCTTGAACGGCTCGAAAAATCTAAAAGCAATCGACTGTTCGGAAAGCGCGTAGAACATATCCCTGAGCGATTTGTCATCACTGGGTCTGATAGGACGGAAGAAAAGCTTGGTTCCGTCAGAAAGCGTGCGCACAGTCTCGTACTCTCTTGGATACTGGGTGCCTCCCACGGGCATTTCCTTCTGATAAGGATACACATAATTGTGCTCCTTTGCGGCTTTCAGGATATCATTTCTGAAATCGGGATGGGCAATTTCCGCAAGGGCAACCACTCGTTCACGGATGTTCTTTCCGGCCAGGCTGGCAATACCGTATTCAGTAACAACGAAATCCACGCTGCTTCTGGGAAGAACCGCACCGGCGCCCTCCGAAAGATGAGGCACGATGTTAGACGTCTTGCCGTCATCGGAAGTGGACCGAAGGGCAATGATCGACTTGCCGCCCTTTGACTTGGCGGTTCCGCGGGCAAAATCAACCAGACCGCCCACACCGCTTACAAAAGTATAACCCTGGGAATCGGAGCAGATCTGCCCGGTCATATCCACCTCGAAAGCCGTGTTGATCGAGGTCATCTTGAAATTCTGGCTGATCACGAAAGGATCATTGACATATTCTGAGGGCCTGAATTCAAAGGCGGTGTTTTCGTTGATATAATCGTAGAGCTTGCGGCTTCCCACGCACATGCTGGCAACTACCTTGCCCTTGTTAAGTCCTTTGCGTCTGCCGTTTATGACTCCGCTTTCCATAAGAGGAATGATGGAATCGGTGATGACTTCGGTGTGAATACCGATATCCTTTTTGTCGGTAAGGTACTTGAGCACTGAATGGGGTACATTTCCGTTACCCAGCTCCAGCGTGGCACCGTTTTCGACCAGGGAGGCCACATTCTTGGCAATCGCATCACAGACATCGCACCCTTCATCAAGCCTGTGCTCGATCAGCGGCTTGTCACTCTCCACAATCGCATCCACCATCTCGACCGGGATGAACGAATCGCCCATGGTACGGGGCATGCTGTCATTTACTTCGGCGATTACAGTGAGACTGTTCTCCACGGCGGCTTTCACAATATCCACCGAAATCCCCAGACTCAGGTGTCCGTTTTTATCTGGCGGGCTGGTCTGAACAATCACAGTGTGAACAGGGATTTTTCCGCTCTTGAACAGCTCAGGAATTTCCGACAGCGAAACCGGCAGATAATCGCCCCGGCCCTGATTCACCGCTTCACGAATGGAGGGGGAAAGGAAAAAGCTGCAAACACGGAACTTTTTGCCGTGCTTCTCATCTGCATAGTCCGCTGACCCCAGCGGAAAGTAAGTGTAGATTTCCGAGTCCAGTATCTCGTTTTCGCTGTTGACCATCTCCTCAATGATGGTCCGGGGCTGGGCGCAGCCGCTTCCGATGAAGATGCGCGCACCCGACTTGATCAGTTTTACGGCAGCAGACGCCGACATCAGTTTGCTAGTGTAGATATCTTTCCATGCAGTCATGGCTTATTTCTCCTTTGAAATGATAATCCGAGCGTCGACTACGAATGCTCCGTCTCCTTCAGGACCAACCATCAGTGGGTTGATATCGATTTCGTTAATCTCCTTGAAATCCATGACAAGCTGCGACATGCGCTGCAGGTTCTGCACGATGGCGGCAATGTCAACCGGTTTTGTTCCTCTTGCGCCTGTAAGGAGCTTGTAGGATTTTGTGCTCCGGATCATCTTCATCGCCTCTTCGGCAGTGATGGGAGCAAGCCCGAAGCAGACATCCTTGAGCACCTCCACAAAGATTCCCCCCAGGCCGAACATCAGCACCGGGCCGAACTGCGGATCCTTATTCATCCCCAGGATCACCTCTCGTCCTCCCATGACCATCTTCTCGATAAGCACACCCCGCAGATCCGCATCGGGCTTCTTGCGGTTGACCCGCAGCATCATGAGCTCGAAGGCATCCTCGACCGCCTGTCGGTTCGCAAGCCCGATTTTCACACCGCCCACATCCGACTTGTGAAGAATGTCCGGGCTCGAGATTTTCATTGCTATGGGATAACCGAGTTCATCCGCAAACCGGCCGGCTTCCTCCACCGTGGTGGCAAGCGTCCCGGGAGGAACATCGAAATTGTAGGCTTTCATGATTGCCTTGGCATCGAGCTCGCCGATTTCGTTGAGTTCTCTTGATCGGTACGCCTTGATAGTTTTGATAACCGGGTATTTGTTAACCGCAAAGCGTTCCACCACGCGCAGCGGACGAGCCTTGTACTGGCTGTACTTGACCATTTCGAGCATCGCCTTGGCGGCACGCTCCGGTACGGGATACTGCGGAATCTTGTTGTCTCTGAGAAGTTCCACACCCTCTTTGACACTTTCTGCTCCCATGAAACAGGAAAATACCGGCTTTTTGTACTTTTTGGAAAGCTCTATGATCTTCTTTGCCACATTGTCCTCATCGGTCATCTTCTGAGGTGTGAGAACCACGATCATGCTGTCAACGGAACCGCTTTCAAGCACAATCTCCATGGCCTTGCCATACATGTCGCTGGTAGCATCCCCCAGCACATCAACCGGGTTGTTCACCGCACCCGCGGGAGGAAGAGTGTCCAGAAGCTTGTTGGTGGTTTCGGTGTCGAGCTGTGCCACTTTCAAACCCGCCATCTCGAGCGCATCGGACATCATGATTCCGGGACCGCCTGCGTTGGTGACTACCGCCACCCTGTCTCCGGCCGGAAGCGGCATGTAGGAGAAGGCCATGGAAATGTCGAAAAGCTGCTCGATGGATTCGGCACGGATCACACCAGTTCTGTCAAAGGCGGATACATAGGCGCTGTCCGCTCCCGCCAAACTTCCTGTGTGAGATGAAGCGGCCTTGGCTCCGGAACTTGTTCTTCCCGACTTGAGAATCACGATCGGCTTCACCTTTCCGACCCTCTCGGCAACCCGCATGAAATCCTGACCGCGGGCGATGTTCTCAAGGTAGGCCGCGATTACTTTCGTGTTGTCATCATCCTTGAGGTTTTCCAGAAAATCAACCTCATCGAGAGAGGCTTTGTTACCGATGGAGGCCAGAACCGACCAGCCGAGTTTTTCTTCGGCGGCGATGTCCTGCACTGAGGTGAGGAGTGCACCGGACTGGGAGATGAGCGCGATTCCACCGGGCACCCCCACAGTTCCGCCAAATGATGCATTAAGCTTGCTCCAGGGATTGAGCAGGCCGAGGCAGTTGGGTCCCACCATGGTGATCTCGTTCTCGCGGACGATTTTGACGATTTCCTCCTGAAGAGTCTTACCCTCTGCACCCGTTTCGCCGAATCCCGCGGTAATTACAATAGCCGCCTTGGTGCCCTTGGTCGCGCAGTCTTTTAAAACTGGGATCACCAGATCACGCTTGATCACCACTATGGCCAGATCAACCGGTCCAGGAACATCGAGGAGGCTCTTGTAACACTTCTTATCCAGGATTTCAGGCGCTTTGGGGTTAATCGGGTAGATCTCGCCCTCAAATCCGTCACTGATGAGATTGTTCAGAATCTCATATCCAACCTTGCCGGGCGATGATGAAGCACCGACAACCGCCACTGATTCAGGTCTGAGCAGTTTCTCAAAACTCATGGCCAGTTCCTTTGTAGTTCAATTAAGTATTAAAAGAGCAGAAAATACAGCAGAAATAAACACAACAATATAAATCCCGCCCGGTTCTGGAATAAGGCCCAAAACGAGGTTTTTCAGGTTTTTTCGGCTATGAAAGTTCACCTTCAGGCTCAAC
>JBKHHW010000056.1:0-17715 GCA_046538945.1 Chitinispirillaceae bacterium
ATGTTTCCGAGAAAAAATCTTTTCCACCAATCTTCCATAAAGTATTTAAATTCTGAATCATTTCCTCTCAGCATCAAAACGTTTGTCTCTGGTGCTTTTTCACTAAATCTGTTTTCCCATTGCATTCATTCTCCTCGATAATTTCGTTCTCATGTGCAGTCAATGAGTTCGGATTGAGATTTTGTATACCAGGTTTGAAACTAAAACATCCTTAAGGATTGTTAATGGGTGCCTAATACACAAATGACTCTGTACAAAAACAAATACCGGGTTGAGTCCACACGCCTGCAGTCAAGAGATTACGGGGCTCCCGGGTACTATTTTGTAACCATCTGTATTCATAACAGACGGTGCTTATTCGTAAGGGTTGAAAATGGTGTTATGGTGTTGAATCAACTCGGACGGTATGTACATGATGAATGGGAGAGGACATTTGAAATCCGGCCTAATGTGATCAGGGATGAGTTTGTGGTGATGCCAAATCATTTTCATTGTGTGGTGCATATTGTGGAGACGCCATGCCATGGCGTCCCTACCGCACCACGGCTCCTCTCATCACCATCTCACCTCCACTTACACTCTTCACCTTCACCACATAACTGCCGGTCGATCCAATACACTTCCTAAAATCAATTCTTGAACTTCTCCCGGCTTCACTGGTGAATGATTCCAATAAACGGCCATCAACCGAATACACCGACACTTTAAGTAGGGAAGGGGTGGGTTGGGAAATGGTAAGAATGCCGTTTCTGATATGACCCTTCAGGAAACCTTTATCGATGTTTCTGTTTTTCGGACACTGCACTGGTGTAACGGGACTGGTCGATACCAGAATATCTCTCAGAGTGGCGTAGTATTCACTGTTGGGGCCGTTGTCGTCGGGATCATCCCAGACAAGATGGAATGCCATGTGGTAGTAGCCCGATTCGGGGGCGACAAACTGTATCGTATGCTCGGAAAAGTCAAGTGATGTCAGGTTCTCGGCGGGGATACCCTCGAAAAGCGAATCGGTAACCCCCCGATCATCCCACGCTTTCACCATCAGGAAGTTAAGCGATCCCAGGCTGCTCGCCGGGTCATCTCTGAAACGGAACCGCACAAAATATTCCGTGCCCTGCTCGAGCTGAATGCTGTCGCCGGAATTTATGGCCCAGGACTCTTCGGGCCCCCACTGTGCGGCGTGGATCACCAGACCATTGTCATTTGACACTCCCGCACCCCTTGTCTGATCATACTGCCAGGGATCCCTGTAAATCCACTTTGCCGCATCGGGTTCGGAAAAGAAGTGCTCCGTTTCGGGATCATACACCTGAAGCGTGACCAGAGCCGTGTCCATGCCGCCTTTACCATCTTTTGCCGCATAGCTGAAAAAAGCTTTGCCGCTGAATCCTGAAGCTGCTTCAAAGGCAAAGGAACCGTCCGCCTGAAGAGTCACCGAGCCGCCCTGAACGCTTCCTTCGATCAGCTGCGCATCGAGAGGCTCATCGGAAAAGCTTTCATCGTTTGCAAGCACACCCGGAGTCTCGATTTCCAGAGCAGCATCATTAACCACCGCATAAAAGTCATCCCGGGCAACAGGCGGAAAGACGATAATGACATCTTCGGGGTAGTTATCATAAAGATAGCCTATGCCTTCAGCGGCATCGTCAAGCCCCCCGTGACCGTCGTGATTTGTATAGGTCCAGGACATGGCCCCGGCGTATCCGTTGTCATAGAGTAACTGGTAGCTTTCAAGAGGGGAGACCTGAACATTCTCTGAAAAACCCAGAGCGGAGAATTCACCTATCACAATAGGCTTGTCAAGACCCCAGTAGGACGCGGGATGATGGAAGGGGGAGAACTCCTCCTTTGCCCAGTCGTAGTAGTGGACCTGGTAGAAATCAAGAGTCCCGTCGGGGTCGCCGCCAACCTCCACAAGCGCGCTGTCGGAATAGTAATTGACATTGAAACCGGGTTCATCGGGGCGGGTGATCACGTTGCTTGCCACTTTGAAGCACCAGGATCCGTTTGATACGGGAACACCGGGCATTTCTCTGTGGATCGCTCCGGCTGAGCGGTTTATCACCTTTTGTATATCGGTGATCGATACCGTTCCGCCAGCATCTTCTGTCCATCCGGCCCACTCGACATCCCCGGCCATGCCTTCCGGTTCGTTGAACATTTCCCAGCACATGATCGCGGGGTGCGGGCCGATCGCTTTGACCAGGGGAATAAGCGCATTGTCGATCATGGCCTGGATCCCCTCATCGGTGGTCATCATCGTTTCGTTGTTGGTGTGGTCCACTCCCTGCTGGTCCTGGAACAGGTCGAAGGAGAAGAGACAGAGGCTTATCACTATACCTCTCTGGTGGGCCAGGTCGAGCACTTTTTTTATGTTGGTGATGGTCGCCTCGCCGGGACCGCTGACAAGGCCGTCATCCCCGAACTCGGGCGCATTGGCCGCGTTGGTGAAAAGCCACCACCTGATCGAGTTTCCGCCCACGCCCTGAAGAGAATCGAGAAGCTGGGTGAACCAAGCCTCGTCCACCGGCTGGCTCCCCACGTCATCGCCGAACCGGTGCCAGGCCACGTTTATTCCGCTTACAAATATTTCCTGGCCGTGCTGGAGGGTGATCCGGTTGTGCTGGGCATCTGATGATCCAAAAAGAGTGGCGACAAAGAGCAGTGAGAGGGCGAAAATAAGGTGTTTTTTCAAAACGGAATCTCCTTTTATTCGGTTCATAGATAACAATATAGGAAAAAAATCTGAAAACGGACACCTTTTTTGCTGCGATTATTGCAGGGTAAATAGTTTTTACTTTTTCTGCAATCGGCTGAATAGCAGTGTTGGAAAACAGTTTAGGTGATTCACTTTAAGCAGGACACAGGTTTTGGCCCGATCTATATTATAGCGGAAGACAAGGGTGAGATGGTTGTGAGTGATTCTTCGGGGAAAGAAATGGAAATCTGCCTGATCCGCCACGGAAAGCCTCAGTTCTGGAAGCGCTACGAACCCTACACGGTCATTTCCGGTGTGCAGGTGGAAAATGCCATTCTCGATTATTACAACTCCGGCATAGAGACCGACTCACTTCCCCCTCAGGGTTCGCTTGATGTTGCTAAAACGGCCGCGATTGCGATCTGCAGCGGGGTGAAGCGCACCGTTGAGACTGCGGCGGCGCTGGGGATCGCCTGCAGGCTGATCCACGAGCCGCTTTTCCGGGAACCGGAGGTGCCCTACGGTTTCTGGAGAAAGACCCGCCTTCCACTGATGCTCTGGTTCATTATCAGCAAAATCGGGTGGCTTTTCGGTTATTCTCTGAATTGCGAATCGATTGAGAATACAAGAATTCGTGCCGAAAAGGCTGCATCCTACCTCATAAAAGCCGCAAAAGAGCATGGCCGGGTCGTTCTTGTGGGCCACAGCTTCATGAACAGCATGATTTTCCGGGTGCTCCAGAAACGCCAATGGCGGTCCAGGCGTCCTTTCGACTGGAAATTCTGGGGGTGCAACGTGCTGACATACCAGGAATAAGAGGTCGGGCTCGGCAGGTAGAGGTTTCTGTTACGGATACGGATAACCGAGCAACGGAAAACGGATAACGGAGCTCATGCTTCGACTCCCGAAGACGGGGCTCACTTCTTCCGCTTAGCGGAATCAGCACAGGCAGTGCGAGCGGGCCGGTCCCAGGCAATACCCTGATCGTGAGGGAGGGGCTTTCCTAACGAACTCCAGACAAATCGGGTTTTTTGCGAGCAGGCCAATCCGGCGGAGAACTGAAAACTGAAAAACGGATAACGGCCAACGATAAATCACCAAAATCTTACTAATACACCCTTCTACTGCAAATTATATTATAGATTGTTACGAAGAACAGAGCTTCACCTTTAATAAAACAGATAGTCATGCTTATTTACAAAGATAAAAGCTTCGTTCCCACGCTTGTTTCTCTGGTGATCCCTGTGCTGCTTCAGAATCTGCTCAATGCATCGCTCAATTTCGTGGATGTGTTCATGATCGGAAGCCTGGGGGAGACATCTATCGCCGCTGTGGGCTCCGCCAACCGTTTTTTCTTCTTTTACCTCATGTGCATGATCGGGATATCCAGCGGTGCGGGTATCTTTGCAGCCCAGTTTTGGGGAAAAAAGGATGTCAGGAGTATCCGCTCGGTGATGGGAACAGGAATCGTGCTCAGTACGGCAATTTCGCTTCTTTTTACATCTGCGATAGTTTTGTTCCCCCGGTCTGTAATCGCATTGTTTTCAAAGGATCCGGCTGTTATCGGTATCGGTGCCGAATACATCCTTTATATTTCCGCCTGCTATCTCATTATTCCGGTGGCCATGAGTTACGCGACCATACTGCGCAGTACCGGGGAGGTCAAGCTGCCCATGTATGCGAGTTTCGTGGGTGTGGGGCTCAACACGTTCGGTAACTACTGTCTCATCTTCGGAAGCTTCGGCTTTCCCCAGATGGGGGTGAAGGGTGCAGCGATAGCCACGGTGGTGAGCAGGGCTATCGAGACTTCGATTATTGTAGGATATGCGTACCTGAAAAACACACCCGCCGCGGTGAGGTTCAAGGACCTCGTTTCGATCGACAGGGAACTGCTTGTGAAATATGTAAAGTGTTCTGTCCCCATCATTCTTCAGGGTGCAGGGTGGAGTTTCGGCTACATGATGTATTCCGTTATCTATGGACGGGTGAGTACGGAATCGCTGGCAGCCTATAATCTGGCCGGATCAATAGAGCAGATCTGTCTTATTCTCTTCGTGGGGCTGGGTGCAGCCAGTTCTATCATGATAGGGAACAGAATCGGAGCGGGGGAGGAGGACAAGGCAAGAGGGTATGCGGCAAATTTTCTTCAGCTGGCCTTGACCGGTGCGGTAATCATAGGTTTGGCTCTCTTTTTTGCAAGAGATCACCTTGTCTCCCTGTATAAATTGACAAGTCTGGGTCAGGAGTACTTGTCCGGTATTCTAATTGTTACAGCCGTCGTTCTTTTTGCCAAGGCGTTCAATATTGTTTTCCATATGGGGATATTTAAGGGCGGCGGTGATACTCTGTTCAGCATGATTGTGGATGTAGGCGGGGTGTGGATTGTGGGAATCCCGCTTGCCGCTCTGGGAGCATTCGTACTTCACTGGCCTGTTCACTACATAGTTGCTCTTGCCGCGGCGGAGGAGATCACGAAGGCTACCGTGGCGTTTGTACGCCTTATGTCCCGTAAATGGATTCACAATTTCGCCCAGAAACCCGCTCAGGTGACAGAAGATACGGTGCCGGCGTAATGTGCAGACTTTTTAAACAACACCGGTCATCGGAGTCGACTCTTGTGAAACAGACGGTCGGTAGCAACCCGAAAACCGTTTACTACATTATAGGAAAAAGTATATGAAACGTGACACATCGACATACGAGAGAGTGATGTTCTTCAATGCCCGTCAGAAGCCGATGTACTTCGCCTTTCATCTGAAAGTGCGTGGCGCCGTTGGTGCCGATGAGCTCAGGAAAAGTCTGGCGACGGTCAGGCCTTTTTACCCTTTGTCTTCGGTACGGGTCGGCTTCGGTCCCGGCAAGAGTCACTGGGTAACTACGGAAGGTGTTCCGGAGTACCCTGTTGCCGTTCTGGAGCAGAATGCTCAATGGAGGGCGGTCGTTTCAGAAATGCTGATCGAGAAATGGGATGAAACAAAGGGGCCTATGGTGAAGTTCGCACTGATTCCGGGAGATGAGCAAACGGAGCTTCTGGCACTGTTTCACCATGCGGTCTGTGATGGTATATCCGCGCTGTATTTCCTTAAGGATCTGTACTGTGTCCTGAATGGTGAACCAGTAGCCGGTTTGGAGAGTAGAGGTGTAGATAGATGGGAACCGATTCTGACGGAAGCTGTCACAGAAGATGTACGGAAGGAATTCGAGGAAAGCGAGCCTCCCGTCTGGCTCAAGCACAAGCTGCACCTTCAGATGGAGATGAAGCCTTGCCCGGAGTTTCACTTCCTCCAGCCCTCGTTTGACATCCGTTCTATCGAACTGGATGAGGGCGAAACAGAATCGGTTGCACGCCGTGCGAAGGAGTGGGACGTTTCGGTGCATTCCTACCTGGGTGCGGTGATGCTTTCCGTTTTCGCCCGGAGGTTCGCACGGAGCACCGGCTATGAGCGTATAATACAGAGCCCTTTGAGTTTCAGGCATTTTTTAAGGCAGGAGTACAGGGAAACGTTCGGGATATTCATGGGAATAATGAAGGAGACTGTCGACTGCGGCCCGGAGCGTTCTCTCAAAGAGATAGCTTCACAGATCCATTCCGGTTTCCGCAGGCAGATTGATTCTACAGAGAAACTGATGATGTATCTTAATTTCATGACCCATATGCTTAAGGAAATTGATGATCCGGAGGCCTTCTGGTACAGCAGTCCCAGGCACGATTTCATGGATTACGACTTCTCGCTTTCCAATCTGGGGCGTATCGATTTCCCCGATAAAAAGAGAAAACTTCTTGAGCTGCACGGACCGATATTCAGTGCGGTTGACGGGGAGAGAATTTTCGGAGTGAACACGACTAACGGCCGCATGGCGATCACTATGATCTACGACAGTAACTGTTTTTGGGGAGAATGGGCAGAAGAGTTATTCGGAAGTATTGAAGATATGCTGCGTGTGAAGGAGATGGCGGGAGTCGGGAAGTAAGGTTAGTATATATTCAGGCTCACTTGAAAATGTTATGCTGTTTATTGATGCTTTGACTGCTAGAGAGTTACCTCATTGCCATCTTGGTCAAGATCTGTCACAGGTATCTTTCTTTTTCAGAAAGGTTCCGGGGAAGAATCGTACTGAACGTATTTCACTCTCCTGGTTTTTAGGTAAATAAGGTTTAGGTTTGTTCTGCTCTAAACCATCAATCTTCGCAACGAGAGAAAACAAACGGATACACAAATTCCGCTACCTGTCCCGGTTCATCGATCTTGCTGAATACCCAGTATCTGATTTTCTCAACAAGAGTCTTCTCCAATTTTGGATCCTTCATGGTGGATTGTATAACCTGGGCGAAAATCACCTTGCCGTACTCGTCAATGGCAAACTTGATTGCTATTTTCCCTTCCAGGTCAGGTTTTTCTTCCAGGCGTTTGTTGTATGCATATCTAAGAGCTGCAATGTTCTGCATCAATACTCTCATAATACTGGCTCTACTTCTGCCTCCGGTGCGCATTTCGCCTTTAAGGATCTGGGGCCCTGATATTTTGAGTTCACCTTTATATTTTGATTCGTCTGACTTCCCGGGTTTCATGTTGGAGCCGCTAATAGTTTGCCCGACAGGTTTCTCCCTTTGCAGAAGTTCATTCACCATATCGGGCATGTGCTCGACAATAAGCCCGATATCATGTTGTACCGTGCCAGACACCTGTCTGACTGTCATTGCTTTGGTGATATCTACAAGGCGCAAATTCACCGTGTACCGGCTGCCCATCTGTTCAACATCTCCGGCAACGATGTACTCAACTTCAAGTACGTCACCTATTTTGGCGATGCACTTGTCATCATTATAACTGGAGGGCGGTTCGTCTGCCCGGTGTTTCAGTATCTTGGTCACTTCGTCCCAAGCCAGAATGCGAAAGCCTGGTATCTTTCGCAACTCGGATGTAACGGCATTTGTCACCGCACCGCATTCGCCCGGCTTGAGCTGCTCGCTTTTCACATCGAACACCGCCACGGCTTTCTTTTCAGTCGCATGAGAAACCGAAATAAGTATGGCTGCATACAAAAGCACTGCACAATTTTTTCCTCTTTTCATTATAGTCCTCCATTCTGCCGTGTATCAGAATATCGAGAATATTGCCTCTGCAATATCTTTTGCGATCTCTTTTGGGGATTTACCGAGAATCATTGAAATACGCAAAAGGTCCAAAGAAAAGGAATAATACCAGACATATTTGAGTAACAGTTTTAATCATCTCTGTTCTGAAAGGAAAAAATGCCAAGTTTACCCCGTTTGTTGCTTGCGAAAGCTGAAAAGGAGTCATGTTCCACTTAAGGCCCTTGAGATAATATAGTAAAATGGGAAATGAAATTTATTCTGAAGGCAGAAAAAGAAAACCATCGTGGTTAACGGAAGGATTCTCTCGGGCGGGGCTTAACTGAAAGCTGAGAACGAAAAACAGATCAACGCTTACCTTCCGCTTTTCTGGCACTTGCGCTCAAGTTCGATTAATATCTGTTTCAGTTCCACATTTTCATCGAACAGGGAATCACGTTCCAGCTGAAGCGTATTGAGCGTTTTTGTCAGGCTGTCGATTTTCACTTTGTTGTCCGCAGCTAACTGCTCATTTTTTTGCTTGAGATATTTTATGGTTCTCGTCTGGCTTTTCAGGTCTTTTCTGGTTTTTTTCAGCAGATTAAGAATCTTGATCCACGATATAGCCTCACCTGCCCGGGGAGCATCGGGAAACAGTGTCGCAAAATAGCGCAGTTCCAGAAGTGCGGAGTCCAGATTAACATTATCGTTATCGTAGTACAGATAAAGAACCGCCAGTTTGTACTGAGCATCACTGATGAGCTTCGTATCAGACAGTGTGTCTCTTGCAGAGGAGTAGGCTTCTTTAGCCTTGTTGTAATCACCAGCTTCGAAAAGTGAATCCGCCGTGTGAAGAGGATCATCGGAGTCATTGGGGATGGGGGACAGCTTTCTGCCGCTTGAGCATGACAGGGAAAGTGTAAGTGCCAGGGCTGCACTGATAATGGAAATAGTCCACCTGCGTGAAATCATGAGGACTTGTCCAGGTTAATCATTTGCTCTCCGCTTGATGTGTAGTCCTCGACCACCGGATTTTTTATTTCTCTGAGCTTCTTGGTGACTTGGCCGATCCGCTCCGTCTCCTCCAGTATCGCCCTGATCCGCTCTCTAATCTCACTGGGGTAGCCTTCCATGGTCAGTTCGAGAAACTGGGCGTTCCCGGAAATGATCATCAGCGGGTTGTTGATCTCGTGATTCACCGAGGCCACGATTTCACCGATGGCCGCCAGTCGCCGTTTCTGTATGAGTTCTTCCTGGGCATTTTTGAGATCAAGGGACATGCTTTGGAACGCGAAAGCAAGATCGCCGATTTCATCATTGGGGTAACCTGAGACATCCATGTTGAAATTGCCCTTTGCAATGATCGCCGCCGCCTCCTTGAGTCTTCTCAGGGAATTGGTGATCGCCTTGGAGAAGAATAGACCAAACAGGATGGAAAAGAGGGTCATGCCTCCAAATATGATGATGGTGATCCTGCGTACATTGGCTACCCTTGTTTCTATCTCTTCGAAATGGGAATGCGCCAGGTATTCGACAGCATCCATGGTGGATTCAATTTTCCTAAGCAGCATTTCGTCTGTCTCTTCCATGGCATTTCGCAGATCCACTGTCCGCTCTTTTGCATCAGGGTCGGAGGAAACGTACACAAGCGTATCGAATATATTGTTATAGGTGATATTGCACGTACTGATGCTCTGGATATGCTCGTTGAGATCGGGTTTGGGGTAGGAGCCGTGACCGTATTTGTCTGAGGGGTCGAGGGAGTCGGCGGCCTGGAGCAGAATCAGAATAGAATCCAGATCGGAGACGATGTCCTTGTTAACGCTGTAGAAGTTTTCGGCAGATTCGATTTTTCCCACGCGGGCGAAGCTGTAGGCGCTGACATCCTGGGAGTTGTGCAGGGTCTTGATACGAATGAGCGAATTTTTGATTTCATTCTGTATGCGCAGGATTTTGGCAATATTCTTGAGGTCCTGAGTCTTGTCCACGATCACGAACAGAAAGACATTCAGGAATATGATTACCAGAAATCCTATGAACAACTTGGGCGCTATATTAACACGCATCGGTTTTTGACTTTCTCTTTTCATTATTGTAACTCACTTTTCAGTGCTGCGCAACTGTTTAAGTTCCTCCTATGGCCGGTTAGGTTTCAAAAATCGTGACCGGCGGAAAAGTAGAGCTGGCTTTCGGATTCTATTCCCGCGGAATTGAGGTCCCGCAGCAGCTTGCCGAATCCCAGCCGTATCGGCCCGGCAATGGACTGGTAGGCGATTCCTACCCCTATGCCCATCAGACTGTTGTTTAAAAGGTCTGATGTCAGTTTGTCGGTCCGGAACTCCTTGTGATTCCAGACTCGTCCCCAGTCAAAATCTGCTGAAAAGTAGAGATTCTTGTCTAGATGAAATCTGTAATCCAGATGGATTTGGGCCAGAATATCCCCCGAAAAGGCCCTGGGCCGTAGACCCATGAATGGAATATAATTGTATACACCCAGATCACGGTATCCTTGCTGCGGGATTGCTCCTCCCAGGTACACCCTCTCCACATCCGGAAGAGCCTGGTTGGACCATGCCCAGAGCAGTTGAGGGTGAAGGGTATGATTGCCGAGCAGAGTAACGTAACGGCTTGAACTGCCCTCCAGTTTGAAGAAGTTCTCGGTTCCCCCGAAGAAATCGTTGGCAAAACCGGCAGTGAACTCATGATTCCAGCCCCGTGTGGGGAAAGGGGTCTTGTCCATGGTGTCCATGATGAACCGAAGAAGAAAGTAGGGAACAGATTTTCGGAACTTGAGCCCCATCCTGTCATCAAAGGCGCTTCTGTTTGTCTGCTGCACACTGAACCGCTCAAGTCGCAAACCTCCCTCCAGAGAAGCAACTTTGGCGATCTGAGTTCCCATCATCATCAGAACCCCGATTTTCCTCAGGAGAGCTTCCTGGACAACAAGTGAATCGGGCAGGGAGGGGCGGGGGATGATTTCGCGGTTGTAGATCTTTTCCTTGGAAAGAAACGCCTGCACATGCACGTTGTTTGCCAGGTTGGAGGAGAAGAGGTGGTTTGCCTTGAGATCATAGGCATATTTTTCTCTTCTGGAACCGTACTGAAGGTGGAGTGCGGAGGTTATCCCCAGGCCAAACAGGTTTTCGTACGCGGGCTGAACGAATCCTTCCATGAGGTGGAACTCATCGTATCGCAGTCCCGTTCTGAGGCGCCAGAATTTTTTCTCCTTTACCTGTACCGATACTCTGCTGCTGTCGATGTCTAAGTTCACATTTTCAAAAAGCTCGGTTGAGTAGAGAGAGGAGATGCTCTTTTCAATGAGGTCGCTTTTCAGCGTGTCGCCCAGTTTGAGATTTCCGGCGGTCATCAATATGTGACTCGAGGTGCGGTAGGCACCCGCGGGTTTTACCTCTGTTATGAGCCCGGGGTCGATACTGATCTGCAGAAGGGAGTCGGTTTGGATGACGGATCTGATCCGGGCAAATTCAAGACCTCTGCTTTTGAGCAGTTGTTCCAGCTGAGGACTGAAATCATGCAGTTCGGGGCAGTTTTGGCCGATCATGGCGGTATTCACAGTGACTGGAACGGTGTCCAGCACTGAGCCGTCCGCATAGGTGATCCGTGCCTTGACTTTGTCCATTGGTGGATTCATGGTCGGATCAGTTCTGTCGCTCAGGAGGGCCTTCATCAGGTGCATGGAATTCTTGGTAGCTTTGTACCCTTTTATGTAAAGAGAATCGATTTCGTCGAATTCGGCGTTGTTTATTCCTTTGAGATCAGGCTTTATGATCAGATCCGCACTGTTCATTTCACTTTTCTTGTTGCGCACGATTCCTATTGCGACAATCTGGTCAACCAGTTTCACAGGATGCTCAAGATCGGATTTTTCCCACAGCGGCGAGGTGACATCCACCGCCACGGTTACTCTGGGATTTTCATCGAGCGCAGCCTGTATGGGAATATTGGACGACAGCCCCCCGTCCACCAGAAGCATCCCGTCGACTTCCACCGGGGAAAATGCAAGCGGAACGCTGCACGATGCGCGCATGGCGGTGGTGAGATTGCCTTTGGAGAAGACCGTTTTGTTTCCGGTTAGAAGATCCGTTGCCACGATGCGCAGGGAAACAGGAAGTTTGTCGAAATCGTTTCGTGCGTGGTACTGGGCCGAAAGCAGTTTTGGCGCGAGGAGGTCGTAGAATGCCTGACCGTGTGATATTGAACTGGGAAGAATCGCTTTGAAATTCTCATTGAACCGGATTTCGAAGTGGTAGTTTGAAGGCTCCGCTTTCTGATTGACGAAAAGCTTGTTTCTTGTCGATGTATTCTTAAACACTCTTTCCCAGTCGACCGAACGGGTGATCTGGAGAATTTCCATTGGAGAATAACCGGCGGCGTAGAGGCCGCCCACTATGGAACCCATGCTGGTGGAGACGATGAGGTCGGGGCGCAGCCCTTCCTCCTCCAGAGCCTGGAGCACGCCTATCTGCGCAAGTCCCCTTGACCCTCCTCCGCTCAGAACAAGGGCAAAATCGAAGCGGCTTTCCTTTTTCTCCTGTGAGGACAGTACCGCTGAAACCAGGCAGAGAACAAGTGCGAAGATTTCGACAAATGTATGTGGTTTCATGTTAAATATTCCATCGTTTTTTTCTCTAGCTGTGATTGTTTCCATGGATTATCTTCAGCTGTATCCATCCGCTGTTGGCAGTATCGATATTTTCCTTTCCAGCAATTCCAGAGAGATAAGGTAATATATATGTTTCTGATTTCCGGAACACGTATTACTGGTCCATTTTTGTATTTCAACGGGTTTTCTGGCTCAGTGGACCTGTTTAGTAAATGTCTGGTTTTGCTGTTTGTCTGTTCAGCTGTTCAATCTCAACCTGTGGAACTTCCACCCGAAGTTGACCGCCTTTCGGATCTGATCCTCGGGGGTGATATCGATTCTGCACAGTACGAGGGACTTCTTGATCTTTACGCACTTCCGCTTTCTGTTCCCCAAGGCGAATTGGGTCAGCTTCTTCACCACTTTCCCACACTTGCAGGAGAATTTCCTGATCGGGATGAACTTGGCAGCTACTCACCCTGGGGGAGCAGAGATGTTCAGAGGCTTTTTGATGATTATCCGGTCCTGGAAGCTTTCAGGCCTGTTCTGCGTTTCAATATTCGGTCTGGTTATGAGCGGGGGGAAGTTGTAGTGACTCTGAACAGGTCCAGGTGGGATAAGATTTCGGGACAGCGGTTTAAATTCAGGCACTCGTTATCTCCTTTGGGTTATGAGGGGACGGTGCAGATCGACGAATCTGTTGCCAGATGGCAGGAGCGCAGAATACGTGTAGATCTATCTTTTGTCGAGGGGACTGTGGGCAGTTTCAGCAGCCCCTTTCCGGGTAAACTGTTTTTCGGGAAGTTCGGTGAATCGGAAAACGCCGATGCGTCTGTTGTCTCAAACTGGTTATATGCTTCCAGAAGAGGGTGGAATGGGGCCTGGGCAGAGATATTTCACCCTGAAGTACCCAAGAAGATCAGAGGAATGTTGTTTTATCATACCCGTCCTTCAGAGATCGGGTGGGGTGCCGGTGCACAGTTATTATCGAATAAGCGGTTGAAAGTCTTTGGCGGATTTTCAAAATTTGATCTGTTTGATACGACTGTTTCCGTTGAGATGGTACATTTCTATAGTGAAGTGGCCTATGAGGGTTTAAAAGCTGTGTTTGAGACAGGTTCACCAGTTGTGAAAGAGTTCAGGGCCTTGCCGTTGAGTTTCCGTGTGAGGTACAGGCAGAAGTTATCTTCTGTAGAGTACGGGTTATTGTATTTTCCACAGAATTTGAACCTGCCGATGAGTTCTCTGCGGGGTCAAATTTTGAGAACATCTGAAATATCGGATGATCTTGGCGCCGCCGTGAGACATTCGTTCAGATTCACAGTGCCGTTCGGGAGGGCGGTGAAGTTCGTGCCGGATGTGGAACTTTCGGGGGATGATGTGGTGGTGCGCAGAATCGTTGCTTCCGCTGGACTGCACGGGGGTTGGACTGTTCTGGACTGGAGACTGAGACAAGCTTTCGATTCGCACTGTACCGAACCCGATTCTGTGTTGCACTCCACGACTGTTTCATTTTTTTATAAACCTGCTTTCCCAATCAATTTGAAGTTGAATGGTAATCTTTACTACGGGTTGAGCAGAAAGCGCAGGGATCTTTTTGTAGTTGATTTGTGCTACAACGGGTTGCCGAATCTGGAAATCGGGGCCTACCTGAGAGGCGTGTCATACCCGGACAGGTTTGACCTGACGCTGGGGTTGGAGAAAAACCTTATGTTCTTCAAAAAGACCTGGACAACAATAACCTTGGAAAAACCTCTTCTTGAGCAAGGGTGGGACAATGTTCAATTTCGGGGAGCATCAGGCTTTCTGTTTTAGAACCTTAGCCATTATGAGTCTGGTAGTAGTGTCCTGTTCGCTGGTTGAGCCTGTGCCGGAAGATCGATTCACTTTCTGCACTGCAGATGTGGGGCAGGGGCTAAGTCAGTTTGGAATCAGAAATGGAAAGGCGGTTGTATGGGATATGGGGCCTGGGAATAAGTATTCCCAGTGGCAGAACGCCTATATCAGTTTGGGGCGCCCGTCTGTTGAGATTGTTTTCATCTCGCACAGCGATGAGGATCACCTGGGAGGGCTTTCAGGGCTGGATGCCGATTTTGACTGGAGTGGTCGGCTGGTAACTTCCCCTTTTGAGGACACGGCCAAAATAAGAAGCAGGTCAGGGGAGTGGAGTGAAAACATCCGTTTTGAGTTCTGTTTTCAAAATGATACGCTCAGGCTGCTGGATTCAGTACTTATCATCTGTTTGTGGCCCCCTGAGGAGATCGGGGTGCCTTTGCCGCTGGATGGTGCGGACAGAAACCGCTACAGTCTGGTGTTTATGGTTGAGCATGGGGCCGATAGGGTGTTGATTACATCTGATATCGATTCGTGGGCTCAGAGAAGGATAGCGAAGGAATACACGAACAGTTTGAGTGCACAGGTTATGATCGCTCCCCATCACGGAAGCGCCGGTTCGGTCTATTCGACTTTTTTTGGGTATGTGGCCCCGAGTCTGGCAGTGTTTTCCTGCGGTGAGGACAATCCCTATGGGCATCCCTCAGAGGAGATGATGAATCAGTTTCTTCTGCAGGGAATCGATATGCTTTTCACATTTGTGCAGGGGAATGTGGTGCTGGAGAGTAATGGGTATTATTGGGGCAGAGGGAATGCGGGAATGGGGGAGTGAGGGGCATGGCGGATAACGGATATCTCACGCAGAGCTACAGAGAGCGCAGAAAAGAAATGTGAAGCCAAAAAATATACTTAATACCAGTCGATCCCAGGCAGAAGCTCGACCGTAAGGGAGTGAGCCTACACTATGACAGACCCGACTTATCGGCATTCAGTTGTGAGTGGGCAGGTCAGCGGAAAATACTTGGGAAAACAGATGACGGATACAGATAATCAGAGGTAAACGTTGATCCATGAACGTTGAACAGTTATACTATTAATGAGCCATATTGTAGTCACTACCTTCTCTATTATTTTAAACAGCTCAGGTGATCCGATGAATGAAAAAGAGATGCAGAAAGAGACCTGCGATACCCGTTCGGTAATGAACGCCGATGTGCATGCGGCAAAGCAGCTTTGCTGGATACGCTTGGGGGCAGCTCTTATCAGTGGAGTGCTTTCCATTTTTTACTTTCTGCTTGAGAGCACGACACTGTATTCCTTTAGTATCCAGTTTGCATCAAGCGTTGCGTTGGCGCTTTACAGCTCTGGATACCTTTTCTATGTTCAGCAGCGGGTCCGCAGTGCCGCTGTTCCTTATGTGCTGTCTTTTCTGGATATACTGGTGGTCACGAGTTTTCTTTGGTCCTGTCAGGTAGAAAACAACGATTCCGCCTTTCTGCCAGGGACCGTCTTCGGTGCATATCTTCTGGTGATACTTTTCACAGCTCTTCATCCGAGGCTCTTTCTGAGTCTATGCTGCGGTGCTGTAATAATGGTGGTTTATTCTCTCATGAATTACAGTACTGTTTCTTTTCCAGATCTTTCCACCAAGCTTGTTCTGTTTCTGATGGTTTCAGTTCTCAGTGCGGTGGTTTCCATTAACAACTACCGCACACTGATGAAGGAGGTCTCCTCCGATGTGCGTTACCACAACCTGGTTCACAGACTTCCCGAAATGATTTTCACTCTCGATACAAATGGTAATGTCTTGTGGGCAAATTCCGCCAGTTATTCTCTTATGGGTCTTCCTGCGCAGGTGTTTGTCGGGAAGAATATCAAGAGTTTCCTGATGCGTCCGGAGGGTTTCAGACTCGATTCAAAGGGGCTGAAGGGAACTTTTGAGATGCAGGATGCAAACAAGAACCACAAATTTGTCGACTGTATTCTTCAGTATTCCACCGGAGATTGCTCCCAGCCCGTTTTCGAGGGGATAATGTCTGATGTAACCGACCGGGAACTGGCCATTTCGCAGCGGGAAGAGATGGTGAACAGGTTGTTTCAGTATCAGAAGATGGAATCACTGGGTACTCTGGCGAGTGGAATGGCTCACGATTTTAACAATATTCTGCAGACTGTGAAGGACATCACCGCAATGGTCTCGAGGCAGAGTTCGGAGGTGGAAACAAAGCGCAAAATGGAGCTTATCGATGAGACGATTTCGGATGCCAAGTTTTTGGTTTCGGAGCTTTTCGCCTTGGGGCGCAAGAAACTGTTCGATCACAGAGCTGTCAATCTCAACGAGTTGGTTAGGAACCTTGTTCCGCATTACAGAGGGCAGCTGGGCGAGAGGTACGATATCCAGTTCAGGGAGTGCTCCCATGAATGCTGGGTTCAGGGAGACCCCGATTATCTAAAAAGAGTGTTTCAGAATCTGTTCGGAAATGCCAGAGATGCGATGCCGGAAGGCGGAACTATAACGGTCAGTCTGCAACCAGAGGTGGACAAGGAAGAGTCGGGAACGGTCGTGATGCGGGTGAGTGATATGGGGACCGGAATACCTGCGGAACTGCGGGAGAAAATTTTTGATCCTTTCTTTTCTACCAAAAAACCAGGAAAGGGAACTGGATTGGGTCTCGCGCTCGTTCGCAGAATTATCATGCTTCATAATGGAAATGTGTTTGTCGAAAAGAGCTGTTCCACCGGGACGGTGTTCCGGATAGAGCTGCCGCTAAGTGCTCCTGCAAATCCGCGGGGCAAAATGGAGGCTCAGAAAATTGTCGACCGGCAGAGCTGTACAGTTCTTCTGCTTGATGATGATCCGAAAATCAGGGATGTGCTGAAATTCTTCTTGGGAGAGTTCCGTTATCCCGTATGCGAGGCATCCAACTGTGACGAAGCAAAGGTTGAACTGGCTCGCAATGTTGAGGAGTGTAGAGTCCTCATCATGGATTGGAATCTTGGAAACGATGATCCTGCCCAGGTGATCCGTTCTTTGCGTTCGATCAGAGAGGATTTGGCGGTGATAGTGGTCAGCGGTTATCCCCCTCAGCAGAAGAAAATAGATCTGTTAGGCATCCAGAAATGGTTCACCAAGCCGTATGATAAATTTCTGCTTGATCTGGAGATTCAGAAGGTTCTCAACCAGATGAATTCCACAATGGGAAAAGGAAAAGATAAAGTGTCTGCTGCACTGTCATCGAAAACAACAGAGCGCTAGCGTTCACTGGTCGTTCGAAATTGGCATTCTCCACTAGTCCTATACACGTGTTCCCCGGAGTTTCTTGAGCAGGTTCGCTTATTACCAGCAGGTACCGTGACGGCCTGATCCGTTCAGAAAACGAGACCGGAGGAGAAGGTTGATCCAGAATATTATATCCGAACCGCTCCTTGGTGATTTCCCTTAGGCTATTCGAGGAGTACATGGAAAAACACATCTGATGTTTTTCAGTGCGGAAGCAGTACTGAAGG
>JBKHHW010000218.1:0-4938 GCA_046538945.1 Chitinispirillaceae bacterium
GTGCAAAAAGCAGCAGCAACAGAACCGACAGGGAGCAGAAGATCGGGCTGCTTCTGGAATGGAATCCTGACGAGAAGCTCTTCTTTTCCGAATCCGTGCTGGCAGAAGCCAAAAAGGGGGAATTCCATTTTGTCAATTTTTATCAGGATCCTGTCGATCGTCCACGCTATTCCCGTGCGCTCAGTTCCGATTTTTCCGGTGCCTGGTTGATATCTCCTAACATGCAGTTGAAGGGGAGTTGGAGTGTGAAATATTCTGATGATGGATTCTGGTATGGGCGGGATTACATGGATACAGCTATAGCGCGGGACAGCAGTATTGAGTACGATTATTATGCTATCGCAAGCAAATCCATCTACTACATAATTGATCTGAACTTTCAGCTTCGGCATAGAAATATTATTGCTGAATTAGGAAATGTGTTTACAGATACTTATGACCGTTCTTTTGAGAGCGGTGCTTATATTGTTAAGAATGATAAAGGATATACGACTAAACCTTACTTAAATCTCAATCTGGATGTGAGTGAAAGCCTTGTACTTTCCTCGCACCTCAGTTATTCATTTGTTGTAGGGCAGGGTGCGTTGGGGTATTGGGATTTCAGGTTGCAGGTGGAGGGGCGATTATGAGAACAGGACTGGTTCTTCTGATACTTCTTATTATGGCTGGATGCGGTATTTTTGATCTTAAGAATGCTGAATCGCCCCAGAATGAGAACGGTACCGATCCTCTTAATCTGGGTCACGTTCTAAGTATTGATGGAGCGATCGCAGCCAATGTAGATTATGCAGACTTGTTTACCGAGGACGTGGTGTTTGAGTATTCATTGGCAATGGCACAGATCAAGGGTAGGGAAAAAGTGCTGAAAATGTTAGAATACCTTAAACTGCAGACATCCGGGGTGGATTGGCTGATGGACAAAGCGATCGAGAAAAATGAAGGACACCTTCAGTTTTACGAGAATGTGCCGTATTTTGTATATTATGATGGCGAAACGATTTGCTCCGGATATGCCGATTTTCGTATTGTTAAAGATCATGAGTGGAAAATAGTATATTGGAAGGATGTACCAGATGATCCACGTGAAGCATTTTTTATACCCTGATTTTTCCTCAGTAATGATGCATTTAACAGGGTTGCTTTTCTGCTTTCTCCTCTCCTGTGATAATCATCTCATTCCTCCCACTGGGTTACCTGAAATAACTTTCAGCCCTCAAGCTACCCCTCAGGGTACCATCGAACAGCTCATCAGATCTTATGAGGACAGAAGAATCGATCTCTTTACCGATCTTCTGCCTGACAACAAGACATTCCGTTTTTTTGTTTCACCCGATTACTCCGCGGCGTACGCGGCCTCGAAGGGTCCTGATGCCATGATCGAAAGTGTCGATTCGCAGTATCACTACGTAAAAGCCGGGAATTACTACTACTGGGGGCACGAAATTGAAATCGCAAAACACCGCAACCTCTTCAGTATGGCTGAAGATATCGAATTTGTCGAACAGCCCATCATCGATCCCAAGGACTTCCGGTATAAAGTCAACGAGCAGGGCGAAACGACTCATGTGGAAGTAAAGATGACCTCGGGGGAGCTGTGCATTGGCCTCTCACATGAAATCTTCTGCACCGACAAAGAGGGACAGATGCAGGTTTTTCTTCTGGAAAGGGAAACCGATCGGGCTACAGACGAAAAACTGTGGGTCATACGGGATTGGTTCGATCTGAACAGCATTCAGTAGAAATCTTCTGCTATTTCCGCAGTTCTTTCTCTTTCTTCCCGCTTCTTTCATCCTGTACCGGTTTATTTTCAGCGGAACACTTGAACTGTCTGGTCGTGTTGATTGCAAAATCGGCAAGTTTTTTCGTTTTGCCCGGCAGCAGATCTCGTATTCTGCCCAGAAGATGGTAATCCTCAACGCAGAATGTCCCCAAAGAAAAGCTGCAGGTCAGGTATGTGACTGCTCCCGCAAGCACCGAAATGACCAGTGACACAATGGACCCGTCTTTCATGATTATGATTTCCATCACCACTGCCATAATTATCGTGGAGAAGAGAATCTTCACCAGGGATACAAAGGGGTAGGAAATTTTCATCGTGCTGCAGGTATAGACAAGTCCTCCCACCGACCCGAAAACCGTGGTGAGGGCATAGCAGACCGCGGCGCCTGTCGCTCCGAAGGGTATTATAAGAAGCAGGTCCAGAGCTATGTTGAACACCGCAAGAGCTGCACCGTATTTGTAGATAAATGAAAGTTTTTCGAATCCGTATAGAATTGCCGAAGCCGGTTTGGAGAGACTGGAGAACACCGATGCGACGGCTATGATCTGCAGTACTCTCTGTGCCGCCAAATATTCGATACCGGGAAGGTATTTGATTATCTGGAAAGAGAGAATCGCTACCGCCGCTCCTGTAGGGAAAGAAAAGAAGGCCAGATACCTGGTCGAGAGGTGAAACAGGCGTTTCATCTTTTCGTGATCCCCTGAACCGAAATAGCCGGACATTGCGGGAAACAGCACTCTCCAGAATGTATTGGGTAGAATGGAAGTGAACTTCTGGGCAAAATTGAAACCCATATTGTAAAAACCGATTTCCGAAGCACTGCAGAACCGGCCCAGAAAATAGTTCTCACTCTTGTCCCAGACGATCTTGTCGCACAGTATTATCGCAAGCACATTTCTGTTGTATGAACCTATTCTCCTTTTGATTGAATCGGAGAGCCGCGGAGAATTCCTGTCCGGCTTGCTCTCCCGGATTATCACTATCAGATAGAAAAGTGTGTTCAGAAACGAACAGATCAGCATGACCACAAGCAGGCCCGTTATCCCTTTACCCTGGAGCAGAACCCAGACCTTTCCCGCAAAGGAAAGAGGGGTTATTATCAGATTGGAGACGGTGAAGTATTCGAATTTCTGTATGCCCTCGATTGTTGCTGAAAATATGGCGGTGATTATTCCCGGAACAAGACCCAGGGCAGCCAGAAAAAAGAAAAAGGACTGGTCGGGTGAAAAGAAATAGTCGGCTACCTGCGAGCGCAAAAAAATCAAAACCGCGGTGACCGGCAAGGCTATAAGCAGCTCAGTCTTAAGAATAAACACGACTATGGGAAGTATGAGCTGCCTCTGATTCCTCCCCTGGTACTCGGCAATGTACTTTGTCGCCGCGTGTACCAATCCCATTCCGATGATACCGGAAACAGTTCCGCTGAACCACAGAACGAAATTGAATATTCCGTAATCGTGCGGACCCAGCGCTCTTGCCACCCAGATGGAAACGACCCAGGTCGTCACCGTCATGAAAAGTGAATTGAAGAGGGTGAAAAACGAGTTCTTAATCAGCCTGTCACCACTCATGCCGCATGTCCTGTCCGGATAACTTGCTTTAAAAACCGCTGTTCCTGCGGGCTTACAGCTGAAACATCGAAATGACCCCTGACTCTTATTCTCGCTTGTTTACCCAATTTTTCGGCTTGTTCGGGATTTTCCAAAATCCAGCGCATGGTTGATGCAATACTTTCCGTGTTTTCAGAAGTGAAAAGCAACCCGCTCACTCCATCCTCGAGCATCTCAGGGTAGCCGCCACAATCGGAAGCTGCCACTGTCAGCCCGCTCGCCATGGCCTCCATGCAGGAGTAGGGAAAGTTCTCCCACAGAGAGGGAAAGAAGGCTGCGGAGCTGTTCTGCAGAAGTTCCGGAATCCTGTCGTGTCCCACTCCCGCTATATGCACAATTTTCTCACCTGCCGCGTATCGTTTTATGAGATATGAGATATAATCTCCGTAAAGAGTTCCGTCTTCCATTTTGCCTACCGCCGCTCCCACAAGCAGAAGCTCCGGAGGTGAATGAGTTTGTGATACCAGAGCGTAGGCCTCGATCAGGTGGTGTACCCCTTTACGGTATTCAATCCTGCCCGTATAGATCCAGCGCTGCTTGCCGCTGCGTTTTCTATATGATTTGATCGGGATAGGGTTGGGGAATACGGCTGGTTCTCTGATATGCCACCTGTCTTTTAGGAGGGTGGCAAGTGCCAGGGATGGTGAAGAAACTGATCGTGATCTCTGTATGGTGGACTTTTCCATATACGACTGGAGCATGCAGTCCAGAGGATGTTCTTTTATCCTGTCCAGCTCGCGTACCAGAGTCCAGGGGGTGTGGAGGCGAACTGCAAGGGGCAGGTTACGTTCCCGCGCCAGGTAAAACCCTTCCGCTCCGCATTCGGGATATTCAATCACGTCAAAAGAGAGCTCCTTTCGGAGTTCGTTATATTTCTCCCGGACGGTTTTCGCCCAGGCAAGACGGATGAGAGATTGGGAGATCACCCTGTAGCAAAGCATCCTGAAGGGGTACCAGAAACGTCCCTTTGGCAGCGGGTACTGACCGCAAACCACACGGTGAACGGTTACACCTCCGTCATCGTACCGGGCATCTCCGCCGGATTCCGAGCGGCATAAAACATGGACAGTGTGACCCAGTGCAGCCATGCCGCGTGCCATGTGGCGGGTGTAAGTGGCGATTCCTCCGTAACCTGTTTCGGGAGGATATTCATTCGAGATATAGAGAATGTTCATCTTTTCTGCAGGATCACTACTAGTCAAAAAAGCTTCTGCTTCACCGGTTTCAGGTGTATCGTTTTGATTCTACAATATCTTAGGAGGATTGTACCATACTTATTTTGTCATACTTTGGAGAATGCCGCTTCCTTATCCAGTCGATGAGTCGGAGATTTATTCGCTGAGTATTACAAACCAGACCTGTTCTTCCATCGGGCAGCTTACCCTGGAGGTGATGTGGTGCTATATCACTTCAGGGAGGCTTGCTACGATGCCCGGAAATCGGTACCAAGTGCCTTGAAGTTGATCTGTATTGAAACGGCGTAGGTCCGAGGTGTTGCGGAAACGAATCAAGGTACAGAAATTCCGATCCGGGGTACAGAAATCCCGG
>JBKHHW010000219.1:0-4932 GCA_046538945.1 Chitinispirillaceae bacterium
TGTTGTTTGTTGTTTGTTGTTTGTTGTTTGTTGTTTGTTGTTTGTTGTTTGTTGTCTCACGGTCGGGGTGCTGCTTGGGTTACCCCTTATCCGCCGGACCTGTCCGCTCGCACTGAGCTCGTTCTCGGAGTCGAGGTGTGAGCTTTCGTATCCCCCGTTACCTGTTATCTGTTCCGCTCATGCTGCCTGTACTGAGCCTGTCGAAGTGAGCGTAGTCCTCGTAGTCGAAGCATAATTCTCCATATATAGTATTAGACGGAAAAAGTCGATGCCGGGTTCATTCCTACCCGGACAACAGGTCAAATTTCCGCTACAACACCATTTTCTCTCACGTTGTCACGGAAACTGATTCCGTAAACATATTCCCGGTCGCTTTCCTTGTGAACCATTGTGACTCTGCAGAAAAGCGCATCGGTTTCCTTTTCCGTTCTCCAGTCTGAAAAATAGACGTTCCTAACACGGGGCTCGTATATCTGAAACATCCGCTGTAGTTCCGATTCCAGGGTCTCCGGTTCCTCTTCGAGCAGATGTGCGATTTCCTGTTTTGCTCTCACTCCGAGAAACGGGCAGTAGATGTTCGTTCCTTGGTTGGTGGTGAACAGTCTTTTGATGTTATCAAGAAGCGAATCGGCTTCTGATGGCCGGGCGTGATCGGAACGGGGGTTTGAAAACGACAAAAGCAGCTCCTTCTAAAATGAATGTCAAAAGATGGTTGTTAGCCAATATAAATAAGGAAGCTCGTGGCGCAAAAAGCGAAGCCTTCCCGGCTGTGCCGGAAAGGCTTCGGAAGCCAACATTCACTCTTCAGAACTACTGCAGGATCATTCTGTTGCTGTAGACTTCCTTTCCATTCTGGATTTTTAGGAGATATATTCCTTTCAGGTTTCCGGGAGGTGTAAGTTTTTGTACATTTCCGTTAACAGTGACATCTTTCCATCTGTGCACCACCCTTCCCTTTGCATCATAGAGTACTGCCGTCATCAGACCCTGTACCCTGTTTTTGAACTGGAGCATAATTCTGCCGTCCGAGAGGAGAACAACACTGAAGGCGAGGTTCTGCTGAAGCTGATTCAGAACCGGAGTCGTGGGATTCTGTTCGAAAAAGACGTATTCCCGAGGAGCTGATGGTTTTTCATCCGGGTTGATGATTATCTCTTCCGGTTCCAAAAGTGGAACGCCTTCATTCTCATACAGCTCCATGTTCTCCCTGCTCATACTGTCCCTTTCAAGTGCCAGGAGGCTCATCTGATGGTCGACAAATTCGTAAAGGGCACCCAGTCCTCTCTGGTTCTGATTCAGGCTGTACTTGGCTGCCCAGATAAGGGGCAGCATCGCGCGGTTTGTGGTGTCCGGCTCGAATGTCTGCTCGTAGGTAAACGCAATTCTCCCCTCTTCATCGTAAGATGTCCAGGTAACCGTACTGTCCCATATCGAATCCGATTTCATATAGATTCCGAAAGACCCCAACTCATCCAGATCGGTTATATACGTCTTCTCTCCGGAGTTCACTTTGATTTCGATTGTCGAACAATCGCTGATGATATCCTCATTGACTGCTTTGTTTACGGTGTCCGGAACAGAAGTGAAAACTGCAGTATAATATCCCGCTTTTCTTCCTCCGTTAATGGTGTTTGTGAAGGCTTTAGTTATTTTCCCGATATCGGGATATATACTCAAATCACGAAAAGAGTCTTTGGATATCTGGTAGACGGCATTTGTCTGAACTGTTCTCCTGCTGTTGCCGTATTTAAGAATGTAGGAATCGAATGCTGAATCACCTTTTTTGAATTCTACCGGAATCTGTGATGGACCGTTGTAGATTTCATTTATAAAGGCGGAATTGATCTGGAAATCAGGATAGTCTTTACGTGACTGAAGCGGAACGGTATATCTTATACGGATTCTGCGGGAATTGTTTATGGCAACAGGGTAAATTCTGAACCGGTAGGAATTGTTTCCCAGGTATTCAACAATCGCAGGATCTCTGGGGATCACCTGGATTTCCTCCCTGTCCACAACTTCTTCGTAGGCACTGTCAGCTTCCGCTCTGGTCTTGAGTTTTGCTTTGAGAATTATATCCCCGTTCCACAACAGAAGGGACCGAATTGCAGAGCCTTCGGAGAGTTGAAAAGTACCTTCTATTTCCAAAGTTGATTCATCTCCCCACCAAACGTTGCCTCCTGTTCGGATCACCGCCTCTTCCTCCACTTCCGCGTGAAAATTATGAATTGTCACAGACATCCTGCTCGATTCAAGGGTGCATGACCCAGAGCTGTTTCCGCCACGTGTAGTCTGCCATCGGACTGATTGGGAGTAAGCAGCAGTGCAGAACAGTAGAGCTAAAACACAGGTCCTGATTTTCATAAACGGCCCTCTTTCCGGTTGAATTTTTAAATTGATTACTTCATATCAAGCACTGAACTCTAACAGTTTTGTGCGTATCATCTGTTCTCGGGTTTGAAGATAGCGCTCTATTATCTAGAGCAGAAGAAAAGAGAGGGGGCTGGTTTATAACTGCAAACTATTCGTTTAACTATCTGTTCTTTGTGGGGATAACATACGATTTACCATCACAGCTCCGGTTCTTTTTGCTCTAAAAAAATAGCTACTTGAGCGGAACCGACGTTTGTTTTCTGGGGAGTATGTTTCCGGCTCTGGTATGCAGTTCTGGTCTGTGCCGGACATTTGCCGCATAGTATGAAGCAAAAGCTTTCAACGGAACCTCTTCGCTATCCAATGTTGCTATTGCTTTTTCTAAAACATGCAGGAACTCTGTGATTATCCGTTTTGTATTTATCACATGTGGTCTGGTTTTAAAATTCGCATGATTCATGGTATATTCTGTCTTTCTTTTATTATATTGTATATAACCGCTGTCATTTTCCAAACAAATATTCTTTTGAGTGCCGGGATATCCAAACAGGAGGGCCTGGAATGAGTATGAACAAACACCTCGCTGTGTTTTGTGTTCTCTTACCCGTAGTCTGTTTTTCTCAAGTTACAACAAATTGGGACACTCTCCATGTGCCGGTCACGTTCTATGATTTTCATTCCGACCGGTCAAACCCTGAGTTCGAGTGCAGACATCAGACGGGGTTGCGCAGGGGAATGGTTGCCGATACTCTGGATGAGGAATTCAAGCCGTTAGTGGGCAGCAGTCCCTATCTCAACCAATCCGTTGAACACTGGTTCCGCGATTGGAGTCTCTCCTCCCAGAGTGTTTTCACATTTCCTGAGTATTCTCCGAAGGCGCAGTTAAAAGAGCGTTTCTCCGATCCTGCCCAGGAGACAGATGAGGAGATAACCTTTCTGGGATACGATTATATCGATCATGATACATCTTTCAAAAATATAGTTATCGATGGATTACTGGCTTTTCTTCACCAGGGGGATGGGGTTTATTCTTTTCACAGTGACAGTTTCTACCCTTTGGATAACAAGGGGTTCGGAGCCGAATGGAGCAGCGGAACGGATGAGAGTCCGCACAACCATGCCTTTACTATGGAAATGCTCTGGGCCTTCAGTATGCAGAGCGGTTTGAACTTGCAGTTCGAGGCAGGCGGTGACCTATGGGTTTTCATAGATAACCGGCTCGTACTTGATCTGGGTGGTTTTCATGAAGCGGAACAGGGTTATGTCAATCTGGATGATTTGGGTTTGGTTATAGGTAAAATGTATTCGATGCGAATATTCTACGCTCAGCGACACTCCGCTTACAGTCCGAAATTGGGGCTTTCCACTATTCAGCTCACTCCACCATTTAAAGATTCAATTGACGCGATGCTCGATATTTCCGAAACTGAAGTTAGAGCTGGAGATTCTGTGGAAGTAAACTGGAAAATTTTCAGTGATTCTGGTCTCGTTAAGGATTACCCCGGTACTTTCTCATGGAGTGTTGTCGATTTCAGCGGTTTGATCGAAAATGAAACCTTTCAGGTGTATGAGGATGAGGGACGTGCGGTGTACAAGCCGACAGCCGCGTATAGAAGTGTGATTATCCATGGAGAACTTCATCTTGCTGAAGGCGAAGGAATCATCCGGGATTCCGTCAAAATCACTGTTCTTCCGGGGGCTCCTCAACAGGTGGTAATCGAATCCAGCGATGATTCACTCTTCAGTCTCCGTGATCCTGCACCTTTGGATACCGTCCGTATCGGTGCCGAAGAAACAGAGCATGATGAATTCTTCGCTGTTCTCAGAGATCAATACGGTAACTGGGTTTCGACTGCCTTTCCGGGACCTGTACTCTGGTCGAGTGTCGATTCCTCGGTTGTTGATGTGATGGCAGGGCGAATGGTCAACAGAGGCCAGGGCCTTGCGGTCAGGAAAAGTGACCAGGGTGGAGAAACCGAGATTTTTGTCACTTCAGCCCAGGGTTTCCAGGACACAGTTTGCGTCATTGTTGAAAGCTCTTCATTGCCGATTTCAAAGGTAAATTCATCAGAGTCTGCCAGGAATTCCCGTTTTCACTTTGGTGGGCAGTCGTTTGAAATTCAGGAGTCGGGCAGAGCGGTTGTCAGCCTCTTTGATTTAAGCGGCCGGAGGGTGGCGGTACTTTTCGAGGGGAATGTAACCCCAGGAACACATCTCATCAAGGCTCCCAGTTTGCCTTCCGGCTCTTATCTGGTCCGGGTTCAATCGGGGAAAAGAATTGTCCGGGAAAAGGTGGTGATATCCAGAAGCAAGTAGATGAGCACTTGCCGCTGTAATCTGTTTTTGACATAGTATAATTGCCGGAGGAATGGGAAATGTTAAAATTCAGGTTCATCGCCGCACTATTCCTTGTCATACCTAAGAATCTGCGCTCATACTGAATTTTCTAAGCATATCCTGAGTAGACCTTTTGAGTCCAAGGGTATGAGCTCTTTTTTTCCAGCTCACCAAAAAATGCGCATACAGGACTATGGTGAGGGGAACGGACGACCGTAACGG
>JBKHHW010000057.1:0-17585 GCA_046538945.1 Chitinispirillaceae bacterium
CAAGATGTGCTATTTCCCTGAATTCCCTGCATCATACCGTTTACCGTTTACCGTTGTCCGTTGTCTGTTTACCGTTTACTGTTGTCCGTTATCAGTTGCCCCCCTCCCTTTCGGTTGGGGGTGCTCGGTTAGACCACTTTCTTTTCCGATCCTGTTTTTTTCCGCACTCTCCGTGGCTCTGCGTAAGACAACCCGCTCTTGTTTTCTGTACCAGTTTCCCACACGCACTTATAAAACTATCATCTTATTCCAGAAAATGCCAACATTACCCCTGCAATGTCTGTAAAAGCATGCTTTTTATAGAGTTAAACGCTGTCACGTTCGCTTCATACGCCCTGGTGGCGGAGATCATGTCAGTCATCTCCTCGATCACATTTATGTTGGGCATGGCCACATACCCCTTCTCGTCGGCATCGGGATGAGCCGGGTCGTGCACAAGCCTGGGAGGACGGGAATCGGATCTTAACTCCATCACCTCAACACCTTTGCCGAAAAACCGCTCGTCACGGGGAAAATTGGAGGGAGGAATGGGAAGATGAGTTTTCTGAGTCGCCCTGCCCTGAAGTGCCACCTCTTTGTTGAGAATCCGGGTGTCCTTTGAATCACTCTGGGCACCGAACACCACGAACTGCCTGCGGTAGGGTCCGCCCTCCGCGGTGCGGGTCGTTTCAGCGTTGGCCAGATTGGATGAAATGGCGTTCTGGCGTACTCGTTGAGCCCTCATCCCAGAAGCACTGATTTCAAGACCGGAAAAAATTCCTAACGACATGATCTACTCCTTACTGTAGTGCGCGTCCCTGAATTGCAGCGTTGAGCTTTTTGAAGACTCCCTGACGGAAACGGTTGGCATAGTTGAACATGATCTGCGTTTCCGCGAGTTTGGCCATCTCCGTGTCGATATCCACATTGTTCACCCCGCTGGGTAGCGTGGGATCATAGGGATGGTAGGCCTCCGCATTCACGTTGGCCATGTTCTTTTTGCCGACCTCCATATGCTTCTGATCTGTGCGTGCCCCCTTGAGCCGGGTTGCATCCAGCGCCTTGCGAAGCTGGTCCTCAAACTTCACATCCACCCTGCGGAAGCCGGGGGTGTTCACGTTTGCAATATTGTTTGAGATCACCCTTGCGCGCAGCATGGCGGCATCGAGACTTTTGGAAACCATGGGAAGATTTGTTTTGCCGAACAGAGTGTCACCGAGCATACGTTTCACCTCTCATTTTTCTTTGACCGCTTAAACATATGCAACAGCTGTGCCATGGAGAAAATCATATGAACACGTTGTAATTGGCTGATTCGGGGCTGTTTCAGAGGAGCGACGATAACAAGAGGAGGAATTTTTTTCCGGGAGGGGCAATTCTTGCCCGGGTGGGAGGAAAGAAGTGCCGGGCTGCGTCAGTCTGACGCTCTCTGCAAAGCGCACCTATATTCTCTTCGAACACAAAAGTTATGCAGACCATGGCACCGGGTCTCAGCTGCTCGAGAACATCGCCATGATTCTGCAGTATCACAATCTACCCATTTCGACTTAGCTCAGTGCGGCGCTTGCCGTCCCCCCTTCAACCGTCGACCATGCGTTTCTGATTCATTTACTTGCCAAACAGTTTCATGGCTGTTTTCTTCAGCCAGCCCACCTTCTTCTCTGGAACCTTGGGCTGTGAAGCACCAGGTCGTCTGCTTTCAGATACAGGCCGCTCTTGTCTCGGTTTTGATTGGGTGCGCGGCTTTGAACTGACCGAAGCCCCGGACTGACCGTTTCTGCGGTTCTGATGCTCGGGCCGGCTTTGCCCCTGGGATCTCCGGGATCTGCTTTCCTGACCGGAGCCACTTCCCCGCTGAGGAGGGGGGCGTCTGGAACCAGATGAAGACGGCCTGGAGCCACCTCTGGAAGAACCACCCCGCGAAGAGGAACGTCCTCCGGAATTTCTGCCGTTTGCGCCTCTGTCGTCTCTTCTGAACGTCATCCCGGCACTGGAGTCCTCCGCATACAGATCAGAATCAGCGTAACCTATCGGTATTTTAGAGTTGGTAAACTGCTCGATAAGTTTGAGACCATGAACATAATCTTCACAGGCAAGAGAAATGGCCTTGCCCGTTTTTCCCGCCCTGGCTGTGCGGCCGATACGGTGAACATAGTTTTCACAGTGCTCGGGGATATCATAATTCACAACCAGTTCAAGATCATCAATATGTATTCCCCTGGCAGCCACATCGGTTGCCACCAGAAAACGGATTTCCCCGTTTTTCACCTGCTCCACAATACGGGAGCGCTTTCCCTGGGGAAGATCGCCGGAAAGGTACTCGCAGGGATAACCATTATGTTTGAGCCTCTGAGCCACCACCCGCGCCTCACCCTTCATATTGGTGAAGATAAGAGCGTTACTCGGATTCTCTTTTTTGAGAATGCCCAAAAGAAGATTCATTTTTTCCGTACTGGAAACATGAAACAGTTCCTGTGTGATGGCATCTACGGTAATCTGTTCTGGAGCAAGTTCGATCTCCACAGGTTCATTCATATACATACGGGCGATTTTACGCACTTCCCTGCTCAGAGTCGCGCTGAAAAGCATGGTTCTCCGGTCCTGAACCGGGGGAAGGCTGCGGAGCATCTCGATAATGTCCGGCAAAAAACCCATGTCGAAAAGCCTGTCCGCTTCATCGATCACAAACATCCCTATTTTGCTGAAATCGATTTTCCTGGATTTTTTGAAATCCAGGATTCTTCCCGGAGTACCGATCATAATCTCGACTCCCTTGGAAAGGTAGTTTTCCTGTCGGCCGTAACCCACACCGCCGTAAAAACTGCAGATACCCAGATCGAGATTGTTTCCCAGGAGATTAGCCTCTTTCTCGATCTGAACCGCAAGCTCCCTGGTGGGAGCGATAATCATAGCCCTATTGTGCTTGAGTTTCCCTGAACGCAGCAGGGCAAAAATGGAGATTAGAAAAGCGGCAGTCTTGCCGGTTCCGGTCTGGGACTGTACCAGAACATCTTTTCCGGCGAGGGTATGTTCGAGTGTCTGGGCCTGCACCGGCATAGGTTCGCTGTAGCCGGCGCTTTCAAGCGAGGAGATGATCTGTTCATCAAGATCAAATTTCGAAAATGTCATCTAAACTCTTTCCCGCATCTTCATAATGCGTAGTCTGATATGCTGCCCGCTGCGAAACCAGCAGGCCTGTGGCAGTTGGAAAATGCCGTTCTGTCGTTTTTGAGATCATGAATGAATCTGGATGGCGGGTATGCTGATTACGGCAATTCCTGTATATTTCGGTCTGTATCCCTAATAATTTCATGCACAACTGCATTTTCTTCGTTACAACTGCTTTTAACTTCTATTAATATAGATATTATCCAGACAGATAAAGAATTAATTCGGTAAATAAAAAAATCACGGCAGCCGGTCCCGAACAGATATCGGGCAGAAACCTTTCCTAAACTGCCTGAAAAACATACCATTCCAACTGGTCCTGCCCTATGAATGCTCACCTTGTGGAATGCAGATCTGTTGCCTTTTTCCCCATTCAGTGGTATATTATCCTATTGAACGACCGGATTTCCGTTCACCTGCTCACCACAAAACAGGACATATACAAGAGAAGGCTGAAAAAATGAACCCTGCCGTAAGCAAGTCCCGCCTGAAACTCGAGGAGTACTCCGATTTCCGGGAGTACCTGAGGGATCTGCTGGAGGAGCAGAAGAGGATGGGTAACAGGATCACCAACCGGTCCTTCGCTGCCGCCGCAGGGGTCAATTCCTCTTCATGGCTCACCTCCATCCTCCAGGGAAAAAAGGGGCTTGCATCCGAAACAGCAAAAGTCATCTCGCTTTTTCTGGGGCATAGCGAAAGGGAACGGCTCTACTTCGAGGCACTCATCCGGTTCAACCAGGCCAGGACCCTCCAACAGCGCAACACCTGGTTTGGCGAACTCAACAGAATCAGAAAGCAGGAATTCAGAACCTCCTGCGCCACTATATCTGGAGCCCAGTACGAATTCTACTCCCGCTGGTACTACACCGCGGTGCGCTCCCTTCTGGGAATACGCAAGCTGGGTGACGACTACGAAAAGATAGCCTCCCTGGTCTCCCCCGCCATCACCAGCCGTCAGGCAAAAAAATCCGTATCCGTTCTCAAAAAGCTGGGAATGATCGAATATGACGAAAGCGGAAAGTATTACAAGCTGACAGACAGCGCCATCACCACGGGAAAGCACGAATTTTCCTTATCCATTGCTAATTTTCAGAGGGAAACCATGCGGCTGGCATCCGAATCGATAGACCGGTACAAGCCGGGAGTGAGAGACATCTCCACTCTCAGCGTAGGCGTTTCGGGTGAAACCGCCGAACAGATCAAAAAGGAGATCGCTTCCCTGAGAAAAAAAATTGTCAGCATGGCCGATAATGACCCCAACCCCGACAGAGTGTACCACATGAATTTCCACTTCTTTCCCATGTCAAAGGCACCGGAAGAAGAATACCCCGGAGGCAAAGGTGAATAACAAATCCAACCACCTGCCCGCATTCCTGCTTGCAGCAGCGATTTGCCTGACCTTCTTCTGCACGGGTGACTTCGCGGGCGGCAACAGCTCCGAAACCACCGATGCCGTTGCATACGTCTACACTTCGGAAGGCAGACCCGCTCAGGGAGCAAAATACTCCTTCACCAGACGGGAACGCTGGTTTGAAAGCCTCCTCTCCTCCCAGCCGCGGGTTCAGAAGAGCGGATATGCGGATGCAAAGGGAAAAATCACCTTCAGACGCGCGGATGTCCAGGACTGCAACATGCAGATTGAAAGTGAAAACGAAGGCACATTCATTTATAAAGACATTCCCGACAACAAAGCAGATACCGTTCACCTCGAAGCTCTCAGAAAAGTGGAAGGTTCGGTTTCTGGCGCAAGCGTGGAAAAGCTGTATCTGAGCGGTACAAGCTATGAAACAGAGGTGATTCAAGGCAGATTCCGCTTTGAAAAACTGCCACGGGGCAGTTTTCCGGTAATTGCCCGGGTAAACGGAAATTACCATACGGGGTCCAGCCTGAACCCCGATTCCCTCTCCCAGAATATCACCGTGCGGACCGACAGAATCATCTACGATGATTTCGATGACGGCGACAACAACCCAAACGTCATGGATGCCCTTGAGGGATCGTCCTGGTTCTGGTCTACCAAAGAGCACAGCCGGTTACTTCAGCCGACAAGTGACGAACTCTACCGGCAAGCCATAGTGGCCGGTCAGAAGGGATATGGTCTCCAAACCCGATTTGAAGCCACAACCACTACCGATGATCCCTACGCTCAGGTCTCCTCCTATCTCAGCAGAACACACATGCTGGATTTAAGCTCTCTGGACAGCATCGTAATACATGTCAGAGGGAACTCCTCCCTTATTCTGGCCCTGGAGAGAATAGCCGAGGACGGCACAGCTTTGAAAACCGGCTACCCGATCGAAGCGACATCCACCTGGACCCGCTTTGCAATCGATCCCCAAGAATTTCACGACAACCCCTACGATCCAACCATGCGCCCCTGGGACGAGATAAAAAGCGAGGTGAACATGATCACCCTTTTCGCCTTCGGGGGGAGCGAGTTTGCCATCGACGGAATCGAGCTGGTGGGGTTGAACCTGGAGGAGCAGGCCAGGTAGCAGACCGGAACAGCTGCTCACCTGATCACACCCGGCCACAATGTGAACCTTGGTTTGAAAACAGACCTTCCGGATATTTCACACCACGTACTGCTCACCAAACATGTAGAAATCAAGCCAGAAACATATCTAATATCGGCCCTCCACTGGTCTAAACAGACACACTTTGCTCACCTGTATCAGTGCATTTTTTCAAATTCAAGTTGCGCGACAGACGTTTTTCCCTTATATTGTCTTCATAGGTTCTGGAACAGTTTCCTTAACCGTTTCAACAGAAAAGCTGAACGATAACTCACCAGTTCTAAACCATGCACGACAACCAAAGGGGAAAACCATGGGCAATTTGAAAAGACTTTCTCTTCTTTTCCTGACTGTACTGGCTCTGTTCACCGCCTCCGATGCACAGCGCATCACCGTCCAGGGCAACAGGTTCTATGTCGGAGAAAACCCGATATTCATGCTGGGAGCAAACACCCCCTGGGACAGGTGGAACGATTTCGGACACAGTTTCAACTACGACTGGTGGAACAACCACTTTGAGCAGATGCACCAATCGGGAATAAACAATACCCGGGTATGGATCAGCTGCAGCGGCGAAAACGATTCCCCGGGTATCGATGCCACCGGACATGTCACCGGCGCCACGGATCAGTTCTGGAGTGATGTGGGGGACCTCTTTGAAATTGCACAGAACAACCAGATCTATCTCATGATAGCTCTCATCTCTTTCGATCACACTAAAGAGCAGAGAAATTTCGACAGATGGCGGCTCATGTACCAGAGTCCTGAAAATCGCCAGTCATTTGTGGACAACTATGCCGTTCCATTCGTGGAGCGCTTCGGAGACAACCCGTATTTCTGGTCCATTGATGTGGGAAATGAACTGGACTGGGTTCATGAAAACCACGATGTGCCCATAGAAGATGTCTTCGACCTGGTCGCCAGAGTTGCAAACGGCGTACATGCAAACAGTGAAGTACTGGTCACACTGGGTACCGGTGCCGGCCCCAAGTATCTCAGCCCCACCTACGGTGAACAGAACTGGTATTCAGATGAAGTTCTTGGGGAGCTGCAGCCCGGAGCTTACCTCGACTTCTACAACAATCATTATTATGAATGGATGAAGGAATGGTTCAGCACACCCTTCGATATGGGACCGGATGACTGGGAGATCAGTGAAAAACCCTGTGTGATCGGGGAGTATTCAGGGCTGGGGCATGGAGACGGTTACAGCCCAGCGGAATGTCTGGAAAAGGCCTACGATCTGGGGTGGCAGGGAGTGATGCCCTGGACCTCCAACGGAGTGGATGTGCACGGTACCCTGAGTGATTTCGGCCCGGCTTTCAGCTCCTTCAGTGAAGCTCATTACGATCTGGTCTTCCCTTCCTCAACCCCCAACCCGGGACCTTTCACTCTCTCTATCACTCAGCCCGAAGGCGGAGAGATCACCGCATCACCTTCCAAAGAGCTTTATGAAAAAGGTGAAGATGTTACTCTCACCGCCACTCCCCGGGAAGGTGGCGCATTCATGAAGTGGACCGGGGATGCAAGCGGCACGAAACCCTCTGTCACAATCACCGTAAACAGAAACATGAATGTTTCGGCCCTCTTTGCCGCAGCGGGAGATGTTATCAGCAATGGTACATTCGATGATGGAATGACCGACTGGAACCTGGGTCAATACGAAAGCGGATCAGCTACCGCATCGGTACAGGATGGTGCCTGCCAGATCGCAATAGCCGACGGAGGCACCGAAATCTGGCATGTACAGCTGATTCAAAACGGCCTCACCCTGGCTGAAGACCAGACCTATGTGTTCTCCTTTGATGCCTCGGCCGATTCCGAACGGGAAATCTTTGTTGCGGTAGGAGAATCAGGAGGCGCGTACACAAAATATGCCGAACAGACTGTCACACTGACCTCCGAAACTCAGACATTCACTTTCGAATTCACTCCCAGTGCCGCAAACATCAATGCCAGAGCCGAATTCAACATAGGGATGGCAGCCGGCACAGTGACATTGGACAATGTTTCCATCAGATCAGCCGCTTCCTCCCCTGTTCTCAGGAGTGTCAAGCCGACACGGCCGACCGGGAAAACCTACAGCCTGAAAAGCAGTACCCTGCAGTTCAATGTGAACCCGGGAGACTACGTCAGGGCAAACGGTTTCACCCTCAGCGGAGCGCGCGTGTTCTCCTTTGAAGGAAGAGCTGCAGACGGCATGATCTCAGTTCCCCTCAAAAACATGGCCTCTTCGGCAATCATTGTCAGAGGAACATCGGGTGGAAAAGATTTCAGTTTCAGGGTTATTAACAACAGATAAGTGGTATGTGAAAACCTGAGTCAGATTTGAATACAAAGGGGTGAGAGTACAATCTCGCCCTTTCGTTTTCTGCAGTACATTCAGGAAACGGTTTCGGTCTGCGCTTTGAGCTTTTTCAGATATCCCGCAACGGATTTCCTTGACTTCTTCATCACCATCTGCAGAACTTTCAGATCAGCTCTGCCGGTGGAACTCAGACGACAGGCCTCCTCACGCAGAAATCTCCACACCTCGGAGGTTATCTCCACATCGTGCATCGCCCGGTGAGCATTGGAACTGTAAAGAGAACCTATACCCATGAAGGATGCAAGTGTACCCAGTTTGTAATCTGGGAGATCGGGGATCAGACGCCTGGAAAGACGGAGCGTACAGAAGAATTCGGGAGAAAGCACAATATCCGCCCGCCCCATTTCCGCTCTGAAGAACCGGGAATCGAAGGAGGCGTTATGGGCCACTAGTGGCCGCCTGCCGATAAATTCGGCAAGGTGCGGCATAACCTCCTCTGGAACAGGCTTGCCCATCACCATTCTGTTTGAAATTCCGGTAAGCGCAGTGATAAATGAAGGGATTGTGGTACCGGGATTCATGAGCTGACTGAATCTGTCCACGATTCCCCTGTTGTTTACGATCGCCGCACCTACTTCAATTATTCGGCAGTACTCGGTACTCAGCCCGGTTGTCTCGAAATCGATTACCACTACTTCTTCGTTCAAGTCTTCGCTTCCCGGTCTAATGTGAGAAAAGAGAGGAAATATAGTTTTGTGGCCGGGATTAACAAAGAAATCAGAGTGTTTTACTACCTGTAAACATCTTTGCGATGACCAACACGTACAACAAGAATACAAAGCAGATCATCTTCAACTTGGTAGACAATTCTATACTTCCCTACCCTGGTACGATAAGCTTTACCTGCTCCTTGAATCTTCTTGAAACCGGAAGGAAATGGATCTGAAGCGAGTGATTCTACTGCTTTAACAATTTTTGGTATTACAACTCGATCGATCTGTTTTAGATCCTTGATTGCTGATGTCTTCCACTCAATCCGGTAAATAGCCATTACGTTTTAAATCCTCCATAACCTTATCATGCGGTATAGTCGGCTCTTCACGGCGTTCGGCAATCACCGCCAGATCATTCAGATTTTCCAGTAACTCTTCGAACTCTTTTATAGGCAAAATAACAGCCTTTTTGTTACCATCCATATCGGTAACATATTCCGGATGCAGATTTGGTGTCTTCTTCATCTATCCTCCCGAACAAAATATATGTGTCTTATAATATATTTCGATCACCCCAAGTGTATCCATCATTATTACAACTGTTGTGATAAACGGTCAGCATAAGGCGGGAGAAACCCTTCGACTACGCGGACTACGCTAATTCCGTGTACGGAAACAAGGTGAGCGGAAAACAGTTCTATCCAGTTTTGCAATCATGTACTATCCGCTCACCCCTGGCTTTTCGTTTTACCCGAAAACATCCTCCAGCGGGATATCGTAGGTCTCACAGAGCCGGTTTATGAAAATTCTTGAGGGCATGATCCTGTGATCCTTGACCAGGCTGAAAAATTCTTTAGTGACAAACAGTACTTTGGCCGCATCCACCGGATCGATACGGTGATGATCCATGGCGATGAACAAACGGTCACACACATTTTCATCTATCATGCCCGTTCTGAGCCACCCGGTATCGAAAGCGTCGCAGGCCCGGGTCATCTCATCCACAACAAGCTCCGAAGGCTGCCGTTCATGCCTGCGGATCGCCGGCAGATCACCGCGATCAAGAGCTGGAAGCTTTGCGGCTGCGGCGTCCTCCTTGAATTTCCCCGTCTCGTCGGAGAAGCAGGATGTGAGAGCGGTCATGAAGCGGTCGCAAAGGGCTGAGTCAATCGATCTGTTCTCAGACATGATGGCATCCTCCTTATGTTAACTCGAATACACCTTAATACTATGTATCTTCAAGAACAGTGCCATTGGATGGAATACCTGAATTCACAACCCGGGTATCTCCCCCGTATGATTGATGAATTTGACATGAGAATCAGTTTCCGAAATTTTTAGGGCACTAACCGAACCGGTGGAAACGGTGATGTGTAGAAAACTGTCCAGCGACACCCCCAGATAATATGCCAAAACGCTCTTTATGGGATCATGATGGCTCACTACCGCCACCACCTGCTCTGAATGATCGCCGCACAGACGCTCCATCTCACTTACCATACGGGTCTGCACCTGAACCATCAGCTCTCCTTTTGGAATCACACACCCGTTACGGTAAAAATGAAACTGTTTCCATCCGAAATCAGACTCAAGCTCCCCAAAACTCTTTCCGGTCCACTCTCCGAAATCGATTTCGGCAAAGGAGTCCCGAAGCTCGATGTCGATGCCCCGATCACGGGCAAGCGGAGTCGCGGTCTCGATTGCTCTCTCAAGAGGACTGGAATAGATCGCGTGCAGAGGAATCCCCTCCAAAAAATCGACAATACCGCAAGCCTGTCGCCTTCCATCGGCACTCAGATGAACCCCTTCGAGCCTTCCGGGGATCCGGTCCGCCATATCGATATTCCCATGCCTGATAAGAAGAAATGTTGTTGTCATAAACAGATCAATCCATCGCTATAAACTGAAGTTCTCTTTTCGAAACCGACCTGTATTCATATTCAGGTTTTTGCAAAACAACACCCTTTCCGCTTCGCCCTTACACTATTCCGGGCCATAGCCCAAAGGAATGCAGAACAGGTTCCAGCCGCGACACTCACCCGGCATAACAGACAGGCTGCATCTTTTGTCTTCGATCATAAAGAAAGCATTCCGGTACTGTTGATACACCCCACAGCAGCACCGTAATCATCAACTCTAAGTACGCTGACAGATGCGGGATCGACTTCAAACCGGCTGATGAAATCAAGTGGGATACCGCAGTAGTGAGCAAGCACAGTTTTTATGGGGTTGCCGTGGCTGACCATGATCACCGTAGCACCGTCCCTTTTTCTGCGGACCCTCTCTACAAAACCGCTCACCCTCGACGCCACCTCCAGAGTCATCTCTCCACCGGGAATTCTGGTGCCGCCCTTGAAACGGTTGTAAACATCCCACAAAGGATCCTTCGCCACCTCCTCAAAAGACAAGCCGGTCCAGTTTCCGCTGTCCACCTCATCGAGCTCTCTGGCGACAGTCACAGGTACATCCTTACTGCGGGCGATGATTTCGGCAGTTTCCACAACTCTCTCAAGAGGTCCACTGTAGATTGCTGAAACAGGGATAGTCTCCAGCCTGCAGGCAAGGTCAAGCACCTGCTTTCTGCCCTCTCCGTTAAGGTGAACTTTTTCTTTTCTCCCCGCAATGAATTTTCCCACAAAATCACACAAACCGTGACGGATAAAGAGAATAGTGATCATATTTTCTTCCGTGAGTGATACTGAAATCCCATAGCTACCAGCCGGACCGGTTCAGTTCTGCCGGAACGACCCATTTATACGGTATACATTCAATTTTCATTCCATGAGGGTGAAAGGCTGGTATTTCGAAATAAATCAGCGGGTTACGATGTCATGACCTTCAATTGTGAAATTGATGTTCATTAGAAGAATAATATGGATCAGTTCCGAATCAAGATGTCGAACACAATGCGATCCATTTCACCCGCCAAGAGTGACCCCGTTTTTTGTTTCACACTTTTTTAACCAATTGCCATTTATATATTTTATGTGCAGGGCCTTGCGTTTTAACATTATTCCAGACTTTACCAATTTCTTTACCATGACCCTGAGGTCCATGCTTTCGTACTGAACTGATGAAATACAACGGGCCGCACAGAACTGAAAAAAAGTTCCGCTCGCGATCTGTTACATGAACTATAACTTATGGGAGGTAGTAGTGTTTCGTGCGAATATGGTTGTTGTTATTCTCCTTGCCCTTTCTAATTACTGCTTTGCAAGAGGCCTTGACGCCCAGAATTACTCACTGGCAGATAACTTCAGTGCGCCGCTCCTGATCATGACCATGGGGGCCTCCTCTTCCCAAACAACCACCACCATAGGTATCGAGTCCTCCGGTATTTCTCCTGAACTGCAGAAGACAATCAACGGCGGAAAAACTCTGGGTACGCTCGGGACTATTTTCTGGGGTAGCGGGAAGCTGATGCAGGTGGTAGGGTTATCCATGCTCATGCACTATGATGACGCCGGGTTGTCATGGCTTTTGACCGGAACGGCACTGGATCTTTTTGGTCCGATTTCGTCCTGTATAGGAGAAGCCAGTGTCATGAGCGCAATGAGGAGAGAGGGGGTCAGACTGCAGGGTAATTACTTTCAGATCCGTCCCAAAGGATGGGGATACTACGGCACCAGTTGGGCATTCACCGGCATTGGTATAATTGCAAACCTGCTTGGTGTCAGTTCAGGTATTCAACCTCTGGCTCTTGTCGGAAGTATTGCCGGAGTTGTTGGTGAGGTGTACCGCGGCATATCTGCCATTGCCCCTCTTGTCAGAGTGAATAGAGCGAGCAGCCGGATTCATATACAGGCCCGGCCGATTCTCGATTCAGAAGGAAGAACGGGAATGGCGCTATCCTGCAGTTTTTAACGCCTGTTCGACGTATTCGATCCCGGGGTGCGATGCTGGTTTCACCCCGGAAAAATTCGAGTCATTTCCCGGAGAAACATGTTTTTTGATATGTCGCAGCTCACTTGAAACAATACACTGAAATTGGTATCTGGTATCATACAACAGATAATTCCTTTTTATACATGATAATGCATACATTCTTTATCGACCGTTTTTTGATTTGTTGGCCGGGCTTCATGCGACTGATAAAAGAACTACTCCCCCATCATTCTATCTTTTATTTTCCTTCTTAGACTCCATACCCGATCACTCAACCTGGCAATAGTTCCATGATAGACGAAAAAGACGAAATAAGATCCATACTGAAAAACGCACTCAGAGAAGACCTGGACGAAGCAGGTGACATCACCTCACAAGCCATTTTCAAAGAAACAGACTTCGCAAAGGCGCAGATCCGCAGCAAAGCAACAGGAGTACTATCAGGTGCATACCTGATCAAACCCCTCTTCGAGCTTGTGGACAGTACCGTAGAAGTGGAGCTTCTGTGCGATGACGGGCAGGCTCTCACACCGGGAAGAAAGATCTGCAGCCTCTCCGGTCCGGTACGGGCTATTCTCGCAGGCGAACGCACCATTCTGAACCTTCTTCAGAGACTTAGCGGAATCGCCACTATCACCTCCTCCATGGTGACGGAACTGGCGAATACAAACACACGGCTTCTGGACACCCGCAAGACCACCCCCGGCATAAGGCTCCTTGAAAAGAAAGCTGTCGTGCACGGCGGAGGTTCCAACCACCGTTTCGGCCTTTTCGACATGATTCTCATCAAAGACACTCATGTAAGGCGAGCCGGAGGTGTGGAAGAGGCTCTGAGCAAGGCTCTTAAGTGGAGAGGCGAAAAGAAAATACCGCTCATAGAAATCGAGGTTCAATCAGTGGAGGAATTCCTGCAGGCAGCTACTTTGGGTGGTGCGGACAGGATAATGCTCGACAATATGACTTCGGAAGAAATAAAAATGTGCGTAGAGGAGCGCAACGGTCGCACCCTCCCGGTTTCTCTTGAAGTAAGCGGCAACGTGACTGCGCAGACTCTGCCGGCCGTAGCGAATACCGGAGTGGATTTCATTTCTTCTGGCGCCATCACCCACAGCGCACCCGCCCTCGACATTCACCTTGTAATCACGTGAGAACAACTATATGCTTCCCCATGCCCTGAACGGACTGGATTTCGTGGAACGCTTCTACTCCTTCGAGGAGATCGATTCCACAAACGAATATGCGAAAAAGCTCAGGCACACTCCACAAAAAGGCATTTACATTATCCAGGCGGAGAAGCAGAGCGCGGGAAGAGGACGCAGAGGGAATTCTTTTTTTTCGTCTCACAATGGCGGACTGTGGATCAGCATTGTGACCTCTGTAAAAGAGCTTTCAGATCATTTCATCCATAACAGAGCCATATCTCTGGCCATCTGCGAAACTCTCAAGAAAAGAGTTCCCCAAAAAAAAATTAGCATCAAATGGCCAAACGACATATACTGGGATGACAGGAAGATCGCAGGAATTCTGCTCGAAAGGACTCCAGCTTCGGAAAATTCGATCATTGTCGGTTTCGGACTCAATGTGAATATCCCCGAAGACGCCTTCCCGCATAATCTGCAACACTGCGCCACTTCCCTGCTCAGAGAAACCGGAACCCGCCACTCTTCAATAGCTATTCTCAGGAAAATCCTGCGCCTTTATCACCACTGCTGCATCGCAGACCAGAAGGACATGCACGGTTTCTACCGCAACAATCTTTACAAGGTGGGTTACAAGGCAACTCTGGACAACGTTGAAGGTGTTTTCGAAAATGTGGAACAAAACGGCAGAATACTAATCCGCACTCCAAACGGCCCTAGGGCATTTTCATCGGGGACACTCCGATTTTATTCAGGCGGAGAAAACGTATGAGTAGGTACAGAAAGGACAATCTGGTCCTGGCAGTCGACATAGGAAGCTCAAAAACGCATCTGGCAACGGTCGATGCGGAGAAGCTGAAATGCCTGAAAAAGGATCAGATCGACAATGACCAGATACACTCGATATTCACCTCTGTTCTGAAATCCCATACTGATCTTTTCCCCTCTATCATCCATAAAGTGAACATCTCCTCCTGCATCCGCAAACTCTCGACTGATATCACCGATATCTGCAGCCATAAGGGTTTCCAGGATATAAGAACTGTCAAAGTGGGAAATTTTCTTCCAGTCACTTTTCATTACCAGAATCCGGAATCGTTAGGATCTGACAGAGTGGCGGACTGCCTCGCCTGCAACAGATTGTTCAAAGGGGAAAACTGCATCATCATAGATTCAGGAACTGCAATCACCATAGATTTTCTGCGCGAGGGAAAAGTTTTCGAAGGAGGGGCGATACTTGCCGGCATCGGCCTTCAACTCAAAGCACTGCACAAAAACACCGACGTTCTCCCTTTGCCCCAACTTGCAGAAAACATCACTCCGGCTCTTCCGGGCAAATCAACTGTCCAGGGAATCACCTCAGGCGTTCTCTATGCCACGGCCGGAGCTGTCGAAAGATGTGTCAGAGAGTATAAAAAGAAATACGGGCCTGATATCCTGACGATTGCAACCGGAGGGGGATGGCCTTTTACAGAAAAACTGGTCGATTTCGAGTATGTGCATCTACCCGAGCTGACTCTTATCGGCACAGCCTGTTTTTGAACTCAGCATTCAGGGACAGTCTGCTTGCTGCTGACAAGCCCTCTGATAACCCGGGGAATGAAATTCACCACATCCCCCGCCAACACCGAATACTTCGTAAGTTCTTTTCCTGCCAGACACCCTGCCTCACCCTGGATAAAGGCACCCAGCACCGCGGCATCGGTACAGGCAACCCCCTGGGCAATAAGTGAGGTAATGATCCCGCTCAGAACGTCACCGCTCCCGGCCGTGGCCAGAGATGAATCTCCGAAAGGAAGAATGTGAACATTCCCGTCCGGTGAAGCTACCATGGTAGGACTGCCTTTTAGCAGAATTGTCACATTAAACTCCGAGGCTCTCCTTTTGAGTTGACCGATGGTTCCCATCGGATCTTCTGCCAACTCACCGAAAAGCCTCTTCCATTCGCCTCTGTGGGGAGTGATGACTACCTCACTGGAGTGTTTTTTCAGATCAGAAACGTGATCTTTAAACGAATTGATGCCGTCAGCATCCAGAACAACCGGTATATTCACTTTACGGATAAGCTCCCTGACCAACGATGTGGTCTGAGGCTCATGGGAAAGACCTGAACCGATACAGAACGCATTCATCTTTTCCGACAAGGAAACTATCCGGGCCAGAGAAGAAAACGAAGCCGTCCCCTGAGCAGTTTCATCAATCGGGTGAAGAACCGGTTCAGTCACCTTGGCAGCCATGGTATCCAGAAGCGATTCCGGAATGGCAAGGTGTACCATCCCGGCTCCGCTGCGCAGTGCTGAAAGAGAGGCCAGAGTCGCGGCCCCGGTCATCCCCCGGGAACCGCACAGAAGAAACGTAAGCCCGTGATCGAATTTGGAGCCGTTTTCTTTGCGGGACGGAAGAATGGCTCTGAGTGCCTCCTGATCAGGAAGGTAAACGTCTTCTCTCTGATCGATTACAACCTCTTCCGGATATCCCAGATCCCTGATGATCAGCTTGCCCACGTTGGCTCTCCCGGGATAGAAGAACTGACCCAGCTTGGGAAAACCCATGGTGACAGTCGTTTGTGCCATTACACAGGGAGTTCCGGGAACCCCGCTGTCGTTATTCAGTCCCGAAGGCGTATCTACTGAGAGCACCGGTACACCTGAAACGTTCATGGCCTCTATCACCAGAGCATAGAGCCCGCGGGGGTTTCCTTTGACACCGGTACCCAGTATGGCGTCAATGATGAGTACGTTGCCGCCCAGGTTTGAAAGATCCTCAGCATCATTGATGACAAAGCAGCTGCCTTTTCTGGAGGTATATTCACCGTAGGCAATACGGGCTTCACCGATGATACTATCCACATCGCACAGGGAATAGCACATCACCCGGTATCCGGCATCCAGGAGCAGACTCCCGACCACATATCCATCTCCCCCGTTGTTGCCCTTCCCGCAAATAATAGCTACCGGGCCGCAGTCCGGGTCGGGAATTATACCCTTCACAGTTTCGAAAATCCCCATGCCGGCTTTGAGCATGTAAGAGTATCCGATGGTCGGGTCTCCTCCGATGGAAACCTCGTCAACACGTCTCATCCCCGCAGTCGTGAATACCGGAATCATATCACCTCGAGTATGCTGTAGTTTTAATAAAGCTATGAATAAAAGAATATACATTCGGGTTTTGGGAGATAAATATGTGCGGAGTAAGACTGTGATTTTCTCTCCTGGGCGCTGATTTTGGCCTGTATACCAGTTGCATTTATGAGAAACTCGGATACTTCAAAAAGGCCGCTCATGTCTCTACACCACTAATCATTAAACTACTTCAGATTTAATGAATTCAATCGTATTTTATATAGTAGAACAGATTCAACAAGGACGAAAAGATTATATGAAGAGATATTTTACCTTGGAATACTGGCAGGAAGAAGGTTGGTACGTTGGTAAGCTGAAGGAAGTTCCCGGTGTTTTCAGCCAGGGAGAAACCCTGGAGGAGTTGAAAACGAATATCGCTGAGGCATACCAGCTTATGCTTGAAAGCTCAGAAATGGATACTGAGCACCCGAAATCTCAAACTATTGAGCTGAGCCTCGAATTTTGAAGCGAGATGTTCTTATCAAGAAGCTTTTAAAAGCCGGATGTGTGCTGAAACGCCATGGAAACAGGCATGATATTTACATGAATACAAAAAATGGAAAACAAGCCCCTGTACCGAGACACTCTGAAATTAAAGACGGGTTAGTCAGGCTGATTCAAAAACAGCTTGAGGTAGACGAACGGTAAAAAAATCTCAGAAAAGCACTTCCTGAATGTCGGCAATGCGGGAACAATGAGTAAGGCCGATTCCGCAGTCAAGCTTTCTCCAATCGGCCGAACGTGAAGAGCCGGTA
>JBKHHW010000220.1:0-4918 GCA_046538945.1 Chitinispirillaceae bacterium
CCCATCCGGCTGTGCATCACAACCGGGCTGCTCTCCGGACAGCACAACGTTTCCGAAATGGTGGAGTGCACCGGGATCGCCCAGCCAACCATCTCCCAGCACATAAACGTACTCAAAGCGGCCGGTATCATCGAGGGGGTCAGGGAAGGAAATCAGATCCTTTATTCTGTCGTGAGCAGGCAGGCGGAAAAGATCGTAAAAAGTCTGGAATAGTTTTTTTTACCTTAAATATATGAAAATTAGAATATTGAATTAATCTGATAAGGGGGGTTTTATGATACGAATCGCTCTGGGTATCGCAGCAGGCGCTCTGGTCGGCTTTCTCTATTACCGTTTCGTAGGTTGCTCCTCGGGTGCATGCCCCATCACCAGTAACCCTTACACCACCATGATTTTCGGTGCGCTCATTGGGGGAATGCTTTTGGCCGGTTGAAACCGGCTTCCATCTTCAACCGGATGATAAAAATGCAGGAGATCTGTTACCGATCTCCTGCTTTCCCAAAAATGACCGATTCTCCGCTCTTCCCCTGTTTTTGACAATCACTTCTATTTTTCCGCCAACGCTTTCAGTTTCGAGTCCTTTTTTAGATACATGCCAAGTTTTCTGAAAGAAAATTCTACATCACAGAAAAGATCCATTGCCTGTATTGCATGAGGGAACCCGAAGTAGTGATTGATTTCATACACTATTCTGTTGTTGCGAAAATAGTATTTGTTGACTGCCTCATCCCTTTTCTCATCAGTGGCAGTGAATATCGAATCCAGATTTTCTTTGCGAAATATATCTATCCATTCGGAATCTGAGATTGAGCTGCGCAGTTCGTTTAAACTTTCCTGAATGTGCGTAAGCAGGTCTTGTTTGAATGCGGCAGCCCCCGCGGAGTCCAGTTCATTCCACAGATCCAGCTCGCCTGCTTCCTTACCTACATAATAGGTATGATACACCGTTTCACCTGAAGGATACGCGGCCATGCATTCATACCTGTAGGATACAGACAAAATGTGTTTCCGTGAAAACAGGTACTCAAGCTTCGAAACTTCACAGGAGGGGTCCCCGTACTGCCGCATCTCCTCCTCCAGCCCCAGCTGCCTGGCACCGGGGAGTTTGGATGCAGGCTTGTAGGCGGGATCTGTTCTGTAGAGAACTACATTGAAAGTTCTGCTGTTTTTGGGATTTTTCCAGATTCCCTTAAGGCTGTCACCCCGGTCGGTCAGGGTAAAGTTTCCGGTTGTTTTCTGTTTTGAGTTCTTCTCTTCCAGAGTGATTTTCCGGCCGCTCCTTTCACCTGAAAGGGAAATGGGAGAAAAGTTCTTTTTATAAAAGTAGGAACCTCTGACGATTCCCTCTTGTGGCTCGGGATCGATTTCGAACCATACCGGCAGTGAAGACCCGATGTAGCCCTCATAGGATTGGGAACAAAGCTGAAAGGCAGGGACAAAAAGGAAGAGAAAGAGCGGATGTAGTTTCATTGATACCTCATGTGTGATATGGGTCAGTTCTGTTCTACTCTAATATAACTGACGTTACCAGCACATGAATCAGCTATTTCTTTCAACAAACTTCAAAACGGGTTGATTAATCTATTCCCAAGGCGACAAATAATAAGTGCAAAAATAGCCTGCTGATGGCAATGATTTTAACTCTCTGCCCCCAGGGTAAATAGAAACGTTGCCCCTTTTCCCATTTCACCCTGTGCCCACACTCTTCCATTGTGCTTGCGGATTACTCTGTCTACAATTGCCAGTCCCACTCCCGTCCCGGGGAATTCGCTATCGGCGTGCAGGCGCTTGAAAGGAGTAAACAGCTTATCCGCCCTGGCCATGTCGAAACCGGCCCCGTTATCCTTCACATAAAAGACTCTCTCCTGTCCTTCTTTACGTGATCCGAATTCGATATGGGCCAGATCCCTTTTATCGGTATATTTCCAGGCGTTCCCCAACAGATTCTTGAGCGCCACCTTTATCAGCTTGCGATCCGCTTTCGCATGCAGGTCAGCCCCGATCTCCACCTCCGCCCTGCGCCCCGGATCCGCATCCCTCAATTCATCAATGATATCCCTTGCCAACGCACTCATGTCGACATCTTCCCGGCTGATCCCCTGAATGGTTATTTTGGACAGATTGAGAATGTCATCGATAAGGTTATTCATTTTCTGCCCTGAGCTGATGATTCTTTCGATGAATTCCCTTCCCTCCTCATCCAGTTTCTCTCCGTAATCCTCCTTGAGGAACTGGCCAAATCCCATCATCGTACGTAAAGGCGAACGCAGATCATGGGCGACTGAATAGGAGAAGGATTCAAGTTCTTTATTGAGGGCCGTAAGCTCCTGAGCTCTGTGCTTCAGCTGGCGCTCCAGTTCCTTGCGCGCTGTTACATCGATACCTATTCCCACCTGTCTGCCATCGGGAAGCTTCACATTTGCCCAGGATGTGGATATCGTATCTCCGCTTTTCACCCTCATTTTCAGATCAAGAAACCCGGGAGTAAGTGATCTCATGTACTCAGCCACCGAGGCACGGTACTCCGGATCAGGGTAGACCAGTTCCAGAAGTCTTCCTCCCCGGGCATCCTCCTGTGTCCACCCTGTTATCTGCTCGAAGGCCCTGTTGATCTGTATCTCGTCAAGCTGCGGGTCATAAAGGGTAATCATGACCGGAATGCTGTTTATGATTGTCTGCAGGAGTTCCCTCTCATCCCCGAGCTGCTCCTGAAGATTGCGCAGTTCGGTGATATCGGTGGCGGTACCGAGCCATCTGACCACCTTTTTATCCTCATCCTTTATGGGAACAGCACGGTAGAGAAACCATCTGTAGGTGCCGTTGCGGCTTCTGATAGGGGACGTGTCCTCCCAGAAAGTCCCTCTTTCGTAGCTGTGTTTGATGCTTTTCATTATTCTTTGCTCGTGGTCGGGATGAATTCGGTTTTTCCACCCCCACCCCTCTACATCCTCGAATCTGGTGCCGGTGTAATCGTACCAGCGTTTGTTGTACCAGAAAATCCACCCCTCCGCATCACCCATCCAGGCGATCTGCGAAATGTTGTCCGCCAGGGTCCTGAACCGCTCCTCGCTCTCCCGAAGCTTCATCTGGGCAACGGTCCTGGACGTCACATCCCTCCAGGCAAGTGCTATCCCACCGCCAAGCCTGGAAGCCCTGATATCGATGTACACTCCCTTTTCGTAAACCCCCCTGGGAGCCTTCACCTGGTAGGCATCGATGGCGGCCGGTTCGCCGGATCTCAGAACTCTGTCATAGACCGGCATTACTCCCGTCTGTACCTCAGGCGGAAAAAGCTCGCTTGCCCTTCGCCCAACGTATTCATCCTTCTCCATATGGGCGAATTCCAATGCCACTCTGTTCGCATACTCGAACCGGAAATCCACAAGAACCCCGGTTTCATCCCTGATCGGGCTCATGATGACAAACGCATCAAGCAACCCTTCGACTGCCCCTCTGAACCTCTCCTCACTCTCTTCAAGCGCACGGGAAGCCTGCTTTATCGGGGTGAGATTGGGGCTGATTGTCACCCAGGCCAGGAGCTGCCCGGATTTGTCTTTAATGGGAAAGAAGCTCCAGATTGTATCGATCGGCTCCCCGGTGCTGAAATTGCGCAATCTTACTTCCTCTTTCCACCTTTCGCCCCTCTCCAGAAGGGGACGGGCTTTGCTTTGAATAAACTGACGGTCTTCGGGCCAGAAAAAATCCACCAGCTCGATTTCGCTTATATTCTGCTCCTCTTTGAGCCCCACCATCCTGCGTCCCGCTTCATTCACATAAAAAGGAACCAGTTCCGGTGACGCCATCCCGATGAAGTCGCTGCTGTTCTCCACCACCGCGGCAAAAAGAAGCAGCTTTTCCTCCCTCTCCCTGAGCTGAACGGCCATGGAATTGGTGTCATCAAGCAGGTCGTTGAATTCCAAATACCCGCTTTTCGCTTCTGTAGTGACAAATTCACCCCTGGCCACCGTGCGCACATGCTGCCGCACGTTTCCAAATGACCGGGTGATGGTATCAACCGTGCGCCTGGCAAGGACAAGAGTGACCGCGGCCACTATTATCGTTGCTGCCAGAAGGGAGGCAAAATAAAAGATGATCGGTCCGAAAAAACCCCACAGGGTCACTGCCGCCCCGGAAACCCATCCCAGGTTGGAGACGGGAACCCTTGCCCCGATTCTTCTCCTGTTTTCACTCACCGGGGCGGTAAATATTCCGTATGCCTCTTCTCCCCGGAGCGCGCGCGCCAGGAGGGGATCCTTATCCACCCACCCCCGCTCCTCAAAGGTGAGGGTATCCAGGGCCTGATCGGTGTACATCATAACACCTTTGCTGTCGAACAGGGTGAAGTACTCGTTTTCACCTCTCCGGAGCCTCAGTGTGATCTCTCCAAGTCTGTCTGCCTGAACAAGCGACAGTACCGCAAAATCCAGAACTCCCTCGGTATAGAACCCCCTGCCTATAACGAATCCGGGCGTATCAGTGCCCCTGAGCCGCAGAAAATCGCTCACCACCGTCGAATCTCCCGACCTGAGCGCCCGGAAATACTCCCGGTCCTCCACACTGAACCGGGGCTGGTCGGGGAGACTGCTTGCGATTATCTCACCCGCTGAATCCACCACCAGAAAACTCTGCACGGAATAATAGGGCTGCTCCACAGACTGGAGGTATTCCCCTATCCGTTCCGGCTCCTCGGGAGAGAGAATTCGCACCGCGGCACCTATGGCCACCTCCTGATGCACCACATCCCGCACCAGCCCCTCGAAAGCCAGCCCTATGGCCTGGGCCACTTCCACGTTGTTGCCGATCTCCTGCCGGTAATGGTTGCTGAACCAGAAAATCTCAGTGATGATCGTGATGATCACCAGTGCTATTATGATAACGGTGACCAGCACCATCAGCCTGGACCGGAGCGATTGGGGGG
>JBKHHW010000221.1:0-4854 GCA_046538945.1 Chitinispirillaceae bacterium
ACCGTAAGTCTTCCGCGATTACAACTGTTGCCGGTACGGTCCGATTTAGTATTTTAGCCGATAGGTCCATGGTCGGAATTGTGGTAAATAAATAATTCGGTAGCTCATCTTTGGATATTTTGGAGATAAATGCTGTTTCCAGGGCCCCCTTCGGATAAATTTTCCCATTATTCGAAGGATTCTCTCAAAGTTGTCTGTACATTTCGTTCAACCAGGAATTAGTCATGAAAAAATTAGGCAGTCTGATCTTTTGTTTTCTTGTCCCAGCACTGTGTTATGCTGCTGAGAGCTTTGATCTCGAGGTTTACGCCAGCCGTTTCGATTCCATTCCCATAGGGGTAGTGGATTTCATTTCTACCAATGATCAAACGATGAATAGGGATGAAACCTGGAAGATAATTGCCAATGATTTCGATTTTTCCGGTAAATTCAACGTGGTGACCAGCGCCGCTTTCGACAGCGTGCTTTTCGATACCAACAATGTGGGTATTTATATCGACGGTGATTACACCATTGAGGGCGACCAGATAGTTGTCAACTGCTATCTGAAGGATGTTGCCACTCAGAATCTTATTATCGGTAAAAAATACAAGGGTGATCTGAAGTTTGCCCGGGGGATGGCTCACAGGTATGCCAATGAAATCGTGGAGATGCTTTTTGGTGACAGGGGAATTTTTGAAAGCAAGTTCGTTTTCATACGGGTTGAAGGGACGAATAAGAATGTTGTGCTGATGGATTTTGACGGCTACAACCAGGTTCAGCTCACAAAAGGAAACATACTGAATGTTTTCCCCGCATTTTCCGACAAAAACACAGTTCTCTGGAGTTCATATCAGAGGGGTAAACCTGACATTTATAAGGGAACCCTGAGTGACGGCTCCTCCAAAATTTTTCTCTACGGACGTGCTCTGCATGTGTCTCCTGATGTATCCCCGATTGACGGGGCGGTCGCCTACGCCTGCTCCAATACGGGAAGTCTGGATATTTACACCTGTGCTCCTGATGGTACCAATGTAAAACAGCTTACCTTTCACTATGGTATAGACACGTCACCAGCCTGGTCTCCCAACGGTTACCAGATCGCATTCACATCCGACAGAGCCGGTTCTCCTCAGGTCTATGTGATGGATTCCGATGGGGCCAATCAGCGAAGGGTGACTTTCGAGAGCAGGTACTGTGATTCTCCGGCCTGGTCCCCCAAAGGTGACAAAATAGCCTTTGCATCAATGGGCGACGGTTACAAGTTTGATATCTGGACAGTTACTCCTGATGGTGAGGAGACATTCAAGGTGACGGAAATCTCGGGGAGCTGCGAGAATCCGACGTGGTCTCCTGATGGTTCGCTCATAGCTTTCACCAGAACGATCGGCGGAAGAAGTGATCTTTACGTTGTCAAGCCGGACGGAACTCGTCTGCGCAGAATCACCTCAACAGGCGATGTGAAAATGCCTAACTGGTCAGGATTTTAAAAAGGAGTTTTTCGATGTCACGTCTACCACTTGCAGTCGTCATCGTCAGTGGTTTCCTTCTGGTTTTCGCCACCGGTTGCAGGAAACAGAAGTCGGTTTTATCGGATACTACCGAGAAGAAGGTGGAGGAGGCGGATACTGATTTTCAGGAAGTGCATGACTTCAGCAGTGTGGATACCTCCGCCGAAGCTGTTTTCACCAGTGCCGATCTTTCTGAAGAACTTGCCGCAAGAGCACGTGAGGCGCTCAAGCCCGTGTATTTCGAGTACAACAGTTTCGATTTGACCTCTGAATCGATGGAGCAACTTGGGGAAATCGCCAAATTTCTTAAAGATAACGGTGGAATGCGTATTCTCATCGAAGGGCATTGTGACGAAAGGGGCTCTTCCCAGTATAATATGGGATTGGGTGAAAATAGAGCAAAAGTGGTGGAAAAATACCTCGTCAGTTTAGGTGTCGAAAAAATCAGAATGGAGACAACCTCGTTTGGAAAGGAAAAACCTGCCCAGCAGAACTGTTCGAACGATGAGTGTCATTCCAAAAACAGGCGGTCTGAATTCAGACCTCTTGCACGATAAGAAGTAGAAGGAGCTGATACTATGAAAAAAATCTATTTTGCAGCAGGTGTTGCCTTTATGCTGATAAGCTTTTCAGGCTGTTCTCACATGACAGTTCTGCGGACCCGGGAGCTCAGGGCTGTGCAGGAAAAAGTGGACACGTTGAATACTGAAATGACTGCTCTGCAGAGAAAACTGCTTGAGGAGCAGAAGACAAACAGCGAAATCCTCCGTCTGCTTCGTGCCGATCAGCAGGTGCGGTTCAATCAGATTGATAGGAAGGTAGCAGCTATCGAAAGCAATTTGTCTGAAAGTCAGTCCCGGCTTTCTATTATCGACAAGAAGACCACCGAGTTCACTCAGCGTATCGAACAGAAACTGGCGGCGGAGGCGGCTGCTGCAGAGCAGAAAAAACTCGAGCTCGAGAAACTTTTTGAAATCGCCATGAGTGATTTCAATGCGGGAAGGTATGATATGGCGGTTAACGGCTTTCAGGATATAATTAACCAGTATCCTGATTCACCGCAGGCCCCGGAATCTGAATACTGGATTGCTGAATCTCATTATGCCAAAAAAGATTTCGAGACCGCGGAAAGAGCGTACGTTAAATACATTAAAAAGTACCCCGAGAGTGAAAAATTCTGTGTCTGTCTCTACAAACTGGGCCTGGCTTATGAAGGCCAGGGTAAGGTGAAGAGCAAGGAAATGGTTTGGAAAAATCTCCTCAAGAGGTGCGAAGATTCCAAAGAAGCCCAGGTTGTCAAATCTCAAATGGAGAATGAAACCGAAGCTGCTGAATAGCCCTGATATCTAAAGGACCTTACGAAGGGCAGTTCTGTACGGAACTGCCCTTTTTGCATGGTGCGCCCTGAAGGGCGCATTTGCTTAATGGTGACGGGAAGACGTTCCCGAAGTCCGTTATACACCCGACAGGGAGAAGTGTTAGCCGGACGGCAAGGGTGTCCACCGTGAGGTGAAATCTGAAGGAAGCCGTCCCGATAGAAAAATCGAATGAGGCAGTCGGAGCGGATGAGATATTATCATCAAAGTCCAGTACCTGTACGGAGGCTTCGGCTGTAGATGCGGCGGGCATAAGCGTGAAGGCGGGTGCGCATTACCCGTGAGGATCTGTCGGTATGCCTAGTGCTACCGTGGTCGGAAGGCGGCCGAGGCTTGGTGGAACGCCTGATCGTCGCATATGCACGAGGCCTTTCTTCAACAAAATGGGTCTCGTGTCACTGTTGGACACGATTTTAGTCATCCGTAATCAAACATGAACCGCCGTATATGGAACCGTACGTACGGTGGTGTGAGAAGTCGGAGGGTGAAAACCCTCCTCCTACTCGATCGCCCTGAAGGGCGCACCAGTTTATCCGGATAAGAATAACAGCAGTGGGGCAGTGGGGGGGAGAAACAAAAACGGCTGCAATGCGTGGGGTTGCAGCCAGGTAGCTTGTGTAGGTGAAAAGATCGGAAATCAGAGATTATTCATGCTTTTCAGAACTTCTGAGATAACTCCCTGCAGAGCCTGTCGCATAACCGATCCGGCATGTTTGGTGGTATCGAAAGCCGTACGTTCTCCCAGGCTTTCAACTTTGAACTTATGCACTCTTGCAGTATCGTATGGATCGGTAATTTTCACCTCGATTGCAACAGTAGATTTCATGGTCTGGTGAAGAAATTTGGACTCTTCTTCCAGCTTGAACTTGAGAACAGTCGCTTCAATGGTGTAATTGGCTGAACTGGGGTCTGATGTGTAGATCTTTTTATCTTTCAGCACATTTATCAGGGAATTTTTGGCTGCCGTTGCAGGGTCCGATTCGCTTACGAGTGGTGATAAAGCTCTGAGACCAGTTCTGGTGTAACCCACAGCAGCAGTATCTCCGCCTTCGCACCCGTTTGTCACTTTTCCTACATAGAACATTTTACCCGTTTTAACCGTCATCGCCTCATCAAGCGTCTTTACCGTGGGGTCAAACTTTACTGGTTCGTTTTTCTTTTGGCTCCAGACGTTTGTGACACAAAGTAAAAAGAGAACAAAAACAAGTGTTTTCTGCATGATACTGCTCCTCGGGTCTATACTGAAAAAGTTCAAATGGTTCCGTTTTTGGCCGCGCGTTTGAGTTTGTCATTGGCGAAAATGGCGATTTCCACCCGGCGGTTCTGTTGGCGTCCTGAACTGATCCCGTTGTCTGCGATGGGCTGATCCTCTCCGTAACCCACAGTGGTGATCCGGGATCCTTTAACCCCTCTGCTCTTGAGGTGGTTTGCAACGGATCCGGCTCTGTTCTGGGACAGTTTCATGTTGTGGGAATCCGAGCCGGTAGAATCGGTATGTCCCTCCACCAGTACTTCCGTATCTTCGTATTTCTGCAGAATTCTGGCCAGATCCTGTATGTTGGTCCTGGCCTGTGATTTCAGTGCCACGGAATTTATGTCAAACAATATACCCGATGAGAAGGTGATCTTTATTCCCTCTCCAACTCTTTCCACCTTAGCGTTTTTGAGATCTTTGCGTATCTCCTCAGCCTGACGGTCCATATAGCGGCCTATTGCCGCACCAGCGGTTCCGCCTATTGCCGCTCCTATTATGGCACCTGCTGCAGTATTGCCCGTTTTGTTTCCGATAACTCCGCCCAGTACACCACCTAAGCCGGCTCCGATAGCACCGCCTTTGGCGGTATTGTTCCAGCCGCAACTTGTGAAAAGCAGAAGAGAGACCAGAAGGGATACAGATAACCGTTTCATAAGAACACTCCTGAATGTGTTTAAAGAAGGCTCAACTACTTAAAGATACAATTCGGAAAGGTGGAATTCCCACTCCCGCA
>JBKHHW010000222.1:0-4830 GCA_046538945.1 Chitinispirillaceae bacterium
GCGTATACATTTCTCATACTTCCTGTCACAGAGGGGGAGGCATAATGGCAACAAATCCATCATCAATCAATTCATATCCATTCGCAATTATTGCGATTATGATTCTTCACGCTTCATATTCACCCATTTCCGCCGAAACTTTCTATGTCGATCCTCTAAACGGAAGCATGTCCAATGACGGATCTGAAAACTCACCATGGAGTACCCTCAAGGAGGTATTTGACAGTTCGAAGATTGAATCGTACAAATACGAGTCAAAACCCGCTGCTGAAGGCGCTCCCATGATCATCAAAAATGAAAATGCTCCGGTGAAGGCTGGGGATACACTGCTTTTAGGTGACGGCTTTCACGGTAAAGTATACGCATCGGAGTACTACAATACCGACTATATCACCATTATGGCCCAACCCGGCCATTCGCCTAAAGTTTCCTCGATCGAATTAAGGTCAGGTTGCAAGTGGATCATTTCCGGGTTGACTGTGAGTCCTGAGTTCGATCCTGTGTTCGAAAAAAGAACTCTTATACAATTCGCGTCTCACGGATGGACCGGTGCAAGTTACGACTGTGTCGTGGAGAACTGTATCGCTTACTCGGCGGATGATATCACCTCCTGGTCTGTAGATGACTGGAATGACAATTCCTGCAATGCACTTTCACTGCCCGGGGACAAAATGGTGGCCAGAAACAATCATTTCCGCAATATCAATTTTGGAATATCTGTAACAGGGGATTCGTGCCTTGTCGAAAACAACATTATTGAGAATTTTTCCGGAGACGGGCTTCGCGGTATAGGGGATTACGGTACCTATCAGTACAATACTGTAAAAAACTGTTATGACGTGAATGCGAATCACGATGACGGATTCCAGTCATGGTCCGTGGGAGAAGACGGAGTGGGAACCGGGGTGGTGAAAGGAATCGTATTGAGAGGGAATACAATCATCAACTACGAAGATCCCAATCAGCCCCACAGAGGTACTCTTCAGGGGATCGGGTGTTTTGACGGAATGTTCGAGGACTGGGTTGTGGAAAACAATGTGATCATGGTTGATCATTGGCACGGAATCACTCTTTCGGGTGCGATCAACTGCAGAATAGTGAACAATACGGTAGTCGATCTGAATTCAGAAAGGCCTGGCCCACCCTGGATCCGCATAAGTAATCACAAAAACGGTACGGCAAGTACTGGATGCACTATCAGAAATAACCTGACCACTAGTATCAGCGCCGATGACGGAGTTGCTGCAGACCATAATATTGTAATTGAGAATTATGATGATTTCTTTGTTGATTACACAGCCTTTGACCTCCGGCTCAAACCAGGCTGCATCGCTATCGATTCCGGAAACGCAGATCTGGCGCCCCAATCTGACCGGAACGGGAATGACAGAATAGTAAACGGCCGGATTGATGTCGGGGCTTATGAATATGATCCCAATTCGACTGGCGTCAGATTTACGAGATTTCCTTTCCGCAAAACCGATGAAACTTTTTCACGTATGCACATCTTTGATCTCAGGGGCAGACTGATCGGAAATGTTCCGGTTGAGAATATGAGGTCTGTTAATAATGTCATTTTGAACAAAAAAAATCTGGGCAGCAGTTATTATCTGTTTAGGCCTCAGGTGTCAAAGAAATCCCGTAGATAGTCCAAACATCCGATACGTTGTGAGAAGATATTTTTTATTCGGGAGGGTAGGATGAAAGTAAAGGAGCTGAAAAGATTAGCCCTGATTGGTTTGGTTACAGTCTGTATATTGAGATGTTCTGATGAAGAACCGTTCATCCTGGGTCCTGCATTGCGGGATAGTGAAGATATACCCCAACTGGAGATCGGGATGGGTCAAACTGTTTTATCTGATCATGTCTCGACTGGCAAAATCGTGTTTCATTTCAAAGAGAAGCATGAGGTCGGCGTTTTCGCCAATGGTGATTACTGGGTGAAAGGTCCTGTCACCCTAACCAGAATCTCCCCTGATTATGACGGGTACAACTATGGTTGGGAAGTGAATCCGGTAGTCGAAGGAGGGCATGGTTTTCAGGATGGGGGATACGGAGGCGGATTCGACACCTCTCTTATTCCTGACCTTGAATACTTTGCTGATCCTTCAGACGGAATACTTTCAATCGTTAAGACTACTCCCAATATCAAGGACGATGGCAGTTTTGAGAACCGGCCTTGTATCGCTTCCGCGGAAGTACTGACCGTGGTTGCCCAGACTCCTCCCGGGAATGGTTCCGAAGTGTTCCGTCCGCCTTATGTTGGAAAGGATAAACCATACTACTATATTGACAGCTTGAGAACAGATCTCCTTCCTCAATATTCTCCAGTCGATCATATGCCCACATTGCAATCTGTACAGGAGCGCTTCAGCAAATTGCAGATGGATCATAAAAGGGGCGGTATAGGCAGATCGCTGCGGCCTTCAGAGCATATGAACGACTATCAGCCGGCAAATACACCCGACCAGAATAATGCAGTTCTGCGCCTTATGATGAATGATCCTGTAGAAGATAAAATGCCAGCCTTGATCAGCTTTGTGCAGTTTGGAATAGACAAACTGCATACCGCATATATCGGTCAGACCTGGCCTGATGGGGGAGGGCATCAGCCCGGACACCGTCTTCCACTTGCTTTCACAGCAGTAATGCTTGATCTCGAAAACGCCAGGGCCTTTTTAAGGGAAGCTGAATTCTTCCATGGAAACAAGCTGTTTTTCAGGGGAGAAAACGATGTGGTCTTGTGGGGAACCGATCGGTATACTGATGAGGAAGGATATTGGGGCTATCTGATGAGACGTTCTGGGAACCGCTCCCAGAAAGATCCTTATGGGTTGATTGACGGAGGGAAGGTGTCCGAAGGCGCTTATCAGGTCATTACTTCTCAGGCGCATAAGGGGGAAATCCTCGCCACTCATCTGATGCCGGTTCTTAAAGAGGCCTGGAATACGGATGAATGGGAAAAGATGAGAAACTACACCGACCGCTGGGTGATGCACGGTCAATGGGCAATGCCGGATTCTGTTGCTCCTTATGATGGAAATGAAGATAATTATGGAGTCACGTTCGGGCCGGATCAGAGTACTGGTGAACCGATATCCGGAAACGGGCGTTTTCCGGAGCAGCATGGCGCTCACCGGGATGGCGGTCAGTACAGGAGCTCTTTCGTTGCCGCAATGTGGGATGAGTACCGGCACAGTGTGGGGGGAGCTGAGCAGACTGCACCGTTTGCAGTTATCGTAAATCCTTTGGATGGAAGTACCGTAGGTGGATATGTCGATCTCGGGGTGACAGCGTTTGGAGTTAACGGAATAGAATCGGTTCAGTTTCTGATAGATGGAAATCCGGTTGGTTCGCCAGTATCTGAATCTGATGATAACAGCCCCAGTATGTTCAGATTGAGTTGGGACAGCAGTCTGTTGGAAGATGGAAATTATGTTTGCAAAGCCGTTGCTACCGATACGAAGGACAATGTGTACGTTTCTTCAGATATTATGGTAACTGTCAGAAACTAGCAGTTTCTAAACTCAAGACTCGGGAAAACGCTCGATTTCGCTTCACCTTCAATTATTTTGAACAAAGCAGTTTTTTGAATTTCGTGGCTGAAAACTGTCTGTTTCACCGCTGAGTAAAAACTTACGTCCCGGGAAGGAGTGAAGATGCGTGTCGAGGTTTTTGACAAGCAACAGGCCATTTCTTTTTTTCCTCAGATTGCAGCTCTGATAAGATCGATATGGCCGGCTGAAGATCCTGCTGAGACCGTGGAAGACTTCGTAAAGACTCTGAGGGGATACAATAAAGGTAAATTCGAGAGACACATTCTCGTTTTCGGCGAAGGCGATATCGTCGGTTACGGACGTGTGTTCGGAAGAAAAATCAGTGCTGGAAATGTGATGATCAACAATATGGGCTTATCCGGAGTTTGCGTGAGAGAACACTGCAGAGGGCGTGGACTGGGACGGAAAATCGCCCGAAAAGCTTTCGAGTTTGTTGATCGCGGGGATTTCGATTGTACGCTGTTTCAGACAAAAGTCTCAGGATTCTATGAGAAATTGGGGGCACGGATGATCAAAAATGAAGTAATTAACAGTCTGAATCTCCAAAAACGGCCATTCAAGGAACCTTTTTGTATGATTTATCCCAGGGAATTTCAAGTGGGTGATGAACAGATTGATCTCAACGGAGATGGGTATTGAATATGGATACGAAACAACTGCTCTCTTTTTTGAATAAGCTGGAAAAACTTAAAAATATTACCCGTCATTCCTGGACTTCAGAAGGCAGGCGGGAGAGTGTTGCGGAGCATTCATGGAGGCTTGCCTCCATGGTATGTCTGCTCAAAGATGAACTGAAAGGATATGACATCCACAAGATGATCACCATGGCTCTGTTTCATGATCTGGGAGAGATCAAGTATGGGGATGTTCCCGGGTTTGATAAGACAGACACGGATGTGGAGAGGGAAAAAGCGGCTTTGGAGGAAGTGGCAGAAGAATATAAAGAGCTTGGGATAGAAAGCATCATCGAGAATGTGAGAGATTTCGACCGGAAGGGTTCCAAAGAGGCCAGGGTAGTTAATGCACTGGACAAGATCGAGGCGGTCATTCAGCATAACGAAGCGGATCTCAAAACGTGGATTGAGCGGGAATATGAGATGAATTTGACTTACGGAACTGATGAGTGCGGTTTTGAGAATGTGCTTGCTGATTTGAGAGCAAAGGTGAGGATCCAGACTGAAGATAAGGTTGGGACACGGGGAGAAAAAAATGAAACGAACTAAATGGGTTTTCTGGGTTCTGATCTGTGTTTTCGAGGATGAAAAGATTCTGT
>JBKHHW010000223.1:0-4809 GCA_046538945.1 Chitinispirillaceae bacterium
TGATTGAATTTTCGGGAGGTCGGAGAGTGATCTCCGTCCTCCTGACATCCCGCTCATGACATCACGATCCGGAGTCTTCACAGACCGGCCCGCTCATGTTGAGCCCGTCTTCGGAGTCGAAACATGAGCTCCTCCTCCCCAGAGTCATACCCGGTTCTTTCCCAATCCGGAATTCACGATGACAAGGGCGGGTATTGCTCACGCCCATCCCGAGTACCAGGTTTCAGATTCTTCCCCTTCAGTCTGATTTCCCTGTTCCCCCCTTATCCACCCGATTTATCTTTCCATCATAAAAGGAGTCTTCATATGAACCACTCTGACAAAGCGGCAGAATATTTCCAAAACGGGTTCAACTGTGCACAGTCGGTGCTCGTTCCGTTTGCAGATGAACTGGGCATGCCGGAAGACACGGCGCTCAGGATCGCCGGCGGTTTCGGCGCAGGCATGGGAAGAAACCAGGAGGTGTGCGGAGCGGTGTCGGGAGCAGTCATGGCCATAGGCCTCGTTTACGGCCGGGGCAAATACGATGACCCGGAAAAGAAGAATGTAACCTACGACAAGGTACGCGGATTCATGGATGCTTTCAGAAAAGAAAACGGAGCGGTCACCTGCAGGGACCTTCTACCCGGCTGCGACCTGATGACCGAAGAGGGCCAGAAGCTTTTCACTGAGAAAAATCTAAAGAAGAAGTGCGAGGGGTTTGTGAGAAGCGCGTGCGGGATAGTGGAAAGAATTCTGGGTGAAGAACAGAAATGAGAACCCAGGGAATTTGCCTTTCCCTGTTCTGCCGGATTCCACGCTCACCCGTGCCCATCAGAAATAGTATTTCAGATGTACTTTCACATACTGATTATAGTAGTGATGTGATGACCTGATATCTTCACCCAGTTCATTATCGGCTTCTACTGTTCCATTCTATCTCCGAAACTTTTCCCTCAGATACTTCTCTGCCATTGCGCAGTAAACAGACTGGCTATCCGTATCATCATCACACTCCCTGAGCAGCTCTTCAAACAGCTTTCCGGCTCTGCGCCTTCTACCCGTCTGGTAGCAGAAGTCAGCTTTGCAGTATTCGGTCAGAAGTTTCTTTCCCCTGTCCATATTTCCGGTTCGGAGGTTTATGACTCTCTGGATAATCCAGGCGGGATCGTCCTCAGGCCAGATTGTTTTGAAAAACTCCGCAGTGGATCCGTTTCCATATTCGATATATGCAGACAATATAAGATAAAGCACCTCATCATTTCGGGGGAAATCAGGATAGTCAAGCAGGAGTTTTTTGGAATACACAGCTGATTCCGGGAAGTAAGGCAGAGGTTCTCTGCATTTTTCTGCTGTACAGGATTCACCATGACGCTTCAACTGCTCCTGATTACCGGCCAGGCTTTCAGCGTACATATGTCTTTGTTCATCGAATCCCACACCCGTCAGTGTAAAAAGAACAGAAGCAGTATCAACCACCCTGTGATGACTCCGGTCTAACGCTTCCTGCAGTTTTTTCAGAGATGGTCTGACAGCTTTCTTCTCAGGCACAGTATGTTTCAGGTTTTCCCTTTCCAGAAGTTCAACCTTCCGGCGTATCTCTTCTTCCCCGGGCCTCCCCTGGCTTTCTTCTGAAAACGATACAGACAGCAGGAAAGAAAGAAGAATCAGAACACAAATGGGTGTATAGTTCTTCAATCGGATTTCCATGTTCAACCCCTCAGCAGAAACACCTGTCAATTCATCACGCATTCATCCAGACGTCTGCCTGTTCTGCTCCCTCATTCGCCAATCAGCTTTGCCATCCTCGGATCAGCAGCCACCAGCTTACGCGCCTCGGGCGACCGGGCTCCCATGAGAGTGAAATCGGCAAACTCGAACCCGGGGGCTACCGTGCAGCCGACAAGGACTTCGCCCGAAAGCGGTTCCGCGGCCTGCCATGTGCCGGCGGGCACCACATGGCAGAACCGGCTTTCTTCAGCCGACACCACGATGCGCCCGGGAGGGCTGTCGCTTCCGTCCCAGGTATAGAGAATAACTCCCTGCCCCCGGTAAAGATTCCAGATCTCGTCTGACGAGACTTTGTGGAATCTGCTGACCTCGCCCTCAGCAAGCCGGAAATATATGTGCGTTGCCGCGCAGCGGGATATGCCCCTTCGGGTAATCACGCTGCTTGATGAACGGTATACCTCCTGAAACCGCCCCCCTTCGGGGTGTTGTGTCAGATTGTCGGGTAACATATGCGCCCTGCTCCTTTCCACCTGCTGATTTCTGGCCTTTCTTAAAATAATACATGTCAAAAGTTCTTCTGAACGCCAAAACATCTCTGCGCCGGCGGACACATACTCTCGATTATATTTACAGATATGAACAACAGGGCGAGGGTGGATAAAAAATCGCGGGAAAACGCATCTTGCGTCAAATGCAGGAAAAAACCTCGCCGGCCCGCTTTCTGCCGGGGGTATTGGGGAACCGGCGAGGCTTTAGCACGCGGAAGGCCTCCTGAAGAGGCCTTAAACAATGCGGATTTGATCTACAGGACAAATGCAAGAAGGGAAACAGCCCTGTTTACCTCTCCGCTCTGACCGGTGCCGCTATTCACTTGTCTTCCAGTAATTTCCGGAACCTTTCCGCAAGCTCCTTCTCCCTGCTGACCTGCTTAAGCACATCAGTGTAGGTTTCGTAGCTGATTCCCGCACTGTCTATGGCTCTAACCATCCTGGCATTGGCTTGGTGCTGCAAGCGGACCCTTTCTTCCTGATCCTGAGCAGCCTGAAGCTCATTCTCCAGATCGGTCTGTATCTGAGCCACCGGACGGTACGCCTTGACAGTCCTCTTCAGAACATCATCACTGATCTGCAGATCGGACTGCCTGGGCTGGGACAGGGCACTGGTAACCGCTATTAAAAGAAAGCTCATCAAAAAGACTGCTGCATTGAAAACACCTGCATTCGTCATCCATTCTCCTTTCAGACGCATTCCTCTTCCCGGTTCAGTTCTGTCCGACCGCGGTAATATGCAGCAATCATGCCAGAAGAGATTTTTTCTGCCGCAATGCCCCAAAATCGCCCTGGGAGGCAGCGGACAGAGGAAGAAGCCCTCCTTCGGGTGTGCCTGAATGGCACATGTGCGCTTTTGCATGTGCCGTAAAAGAGAGGGAGGGGGGTGCGTTTCACGCCGCACCGCCCACACCCTTTGTCCGGAAAATATCGGCGCGCCTAAGGTGTTTTGCCTCTGATAACAAGGCAGAACGGTTTCAGAAAAGGGTAAAGCAGAAAACAATTAAAAAATCTTTACAAGAAGTCCATTTCAATGATTGATGAACATATCAGACATTGCAGTTATGAACGTCTGCATAATGCAATTGATTATAAGTATAACCCCCATGGATATGCTTGAAGGAGGGGCAGATAGTATAATTAGTAAAAGAGATCAAAAATTTTATGCGGCTGGAGAAAAAAGAGGAAACTGCTTTGAAGAATCGTGCCGCGTAGTTCTCTGTTTACATACCTTTATTATAATAACCAATCGTTAACGGGTGTTATATGGTTCCCGTTGAACCGATACAGTTTGGGATCGGAAATCCGCAACTGTCATCCGGCTTTAGAACGCGCCGGACACTCTGAAGGGAGATGCAGCAGATGAAATCTTTTTGGAAAGATCAGAAATTCACCCTTCTGGCACTTCTTACAACCCTGGTCATCTTTATTCTCGACCTGCAGACCGCCCCGGGCTCCGGTATCTGGATTCTCTACACTGTCCCGATTGTCGTCTCCATCCAGTCCGAAAGACTGGGTGCGATTTTTTTCATCCTCACCCTGTCCGGGATTCTCCTTTTTTCAGGCGCCGCACTCGCCCCTCCCGGCCGGCCGCTCCTTGTGAGATCGGAGATCCGTTTCTTTGCTTTTCTTTCCGTTCTGGTGTTTGCTTTCGTGGCCACCCGGCTGATAGTCACCCGCAAAAGACTGAAGGCGGAGAGTGAACAGCTAAAGATGATTTCCCGGAGGATGGCTGAAGCCAACAGGGAGCTGGAGACTTTTTCCTATTCCGTCACCCATGACCTGCGCACACCCATCCGCACAACGGAGGCCTTTGCCCGCATAGTGCTTGAGGATTACGGGGAGAGTCTGGATGAAGAGGGGCGGATGTATCTGGAGAAGATCATCGGCGGGACGGAAAAGATGAATATGATAGTGGATGAAATGCTGACGCTCTCCAAGGTCAGCAAAAAGGAGCTGGACCTCAAGAGGGTGGATCTGACTTCCATGGCGCACACCATAATCGGTAATCTGAAAAAAGCGGACCCCCAACGGAATGTCTCCTTCCAGGTGGATGAGCGGCTGATTGCCTCCGCCGATAAGAAGCTCATGGAGATTGCATTGACAAATCTTCTGGGGAATGCCTGGAAATACACCGCCCGGAAAGAATCGGGCCTCATTGCCCTGGGCAGGATGAACCGCGGTGGCGAGGAACTGTTTTTTGTACGGGACAACGGAGCGGGATTCGATATGGATTATGCCGACAAGCTCTTCGAGCCTTTCAAGCGGCTTCACTCGGAAAGAGAATTCGAAGGTACGGGAATCGGTCTTGCCACTGTGAAGCGCATTATCGAAAAGCAGGGCGGGCGGATCTGGGGCGAGGGGAAAGCGGGAGAGGGAGCGGTGTTCTACTTCACCCTGCCCGGCGGATAATCCCGGCGCGTGCCCCGTGCGGCCGGGGGATGAATATCCTTTCGCCCAGCCATGGAACAAACGATCTCTGATGTGTATTTGCCAGTGCGGAATTCCTCGGCAAAGCGAAGGAAAGTGTTGTATTATGACACAATCCTTT
>JBKHHW010000224.1:0-4807 GCA_046538945.1 Chitinispirillaceae bacterium
CAAGTAGTCCGGGTGTTATGGACTTGCTGTTTCCATTTTCACTTTACTATCGATACTGACGGTTGATGCACCTTCCGAACCGACATTCATTGCTGCCATAGCACAGTCCGATTCGTGACTGGGATGTGAAATTACTTACATCCGATGAAGCTTCGGGCCCTCGCTCTTTATTATCATATTGTAAGCACAAAGGAAATATTGTCGAGAAATTCGGGGATGATCAGAAAGTATACCGGTGTGATCCGCACATAAATCAGAACTTCACCATTCTCTTAGTCTTTACAAAACCGCGGGTCTTAATGCGGTAGAAATAGTTTCCTGCTGCAGCAGGTGCGCCTCTTTCATCTCTGCCGTCCCAGAACACCTTATGAGTGCCGGCCCTGTACACTTTATCCGGCCGCACTATGCGTCTGAGCAAACGGCCTCTGGTATCATATATGTCAAGCTGAACTTTGCTTTCGACCGGCAGTTCAAACCTGATGGTAGTCAAATGCCTGAAAGGATTGGGATAGTTGCGTCTCAGTCTGGATTCATGAGGAATTCTGGCATAAGGCATCGCCTCCGCAAAAGCAACGGTGTCCCTGCTGTTTGAAAAATCCACAGCGACCAGCATGTATTCGTAGAGCAGAAAATTGTGAAGACCTCGGTCAGCATACAGATAATCCCTGGGACCGTGCGAAACTCCGTTTTCAGCTCCGGGAATCACCTTTTTGTTTATCCGGTTCCAGGATGTATCTGAAAAGGTGATGCGGCTTTCTTTGAAAAGATTCAATACATTATCAGTTCCGGATGTGTCGTTCACCCTTGCCAGGCTGTCCATAAACGACGGCTTGATCCTTCGATAAATGTGAAAACCCAGATTTTCACTTTCGCTTTCGGTTCTCCACCTGAGTGTATCGCAGCCATCCCCGGGGAGAGCCTGAAACCGGGAAAGCGTTACTGCAAGTGTCACATCTGAAGAGAGATAGATTCCCACCGTATCGTTGAAGACACTGTCAATCTGAAAAACCAGCTCTTTTTTGGCCACATCGTGGTACATATTGTACTGATATTCCTCAAGCAGAGCGAGCGTGTCACCCGCGGCATTGCCTCTGTAGACAAACACATACTGAGGCTTTTTGGCAGCGGAAAAGTCGGTGACTCTGAATGCCGGATAGTAGCGGGCGGTGTCACCGCTGGCAGGAAGAGTAAAATGTACTGTATTGTTAACTGCACTCACAACATAAGCCCCCTCGCGTTCATTGAAACCGTCCCCGTTGAAATCACCCTCAGAAGTAGTCACCAGTGTGCCGTTCTGCATATCGAGTGCTGTGCCTCCTGTCCCAATGTACTGCACAGAATTGCAGGCCGAATCTATGAAAGCCTGATCCATCGAGGAGTGCTGTATGTCCATATACAAGGCGGTTTCAATACTTGAGGAGTTCCATACTCCCGAGCAGCTGTTGTCTCCGAAATCGAAGCCGGTACGATAACCACCCAACACAGGCAGTATCGTATCACTGTCAAAAGGAACATTCTGAAAGCCGGAAGCATTTCTCATTCCCAGCCAGGCATAGGCAAAGTCCGGATACGACCCGGAATAAAGGACACCAGCCCGTTTCTCTTCATTGTTCTGATACATCGTCGCACCTGAACTTTTGCTTAAGAAAGCACCGATATATGCCCCGGTGGGTGCAGTACTGAAATTATACAGACTGTCATATCGGAAAATCTGCCCTGTAGGATATATTGTCCAGCGGGTTTTGACTCTGAAAGACTCCGTATTTGATACAATCCTCTCATTCATATTCAGAACCAGTCGAACGGCTGAACTTTCCGCCACTTCGTAAGATACTGCATTTGTTGTATGTTGAGTCGTCTTGGGCCAATCCCCATTGATATTGAAGCAAATCTGTCCCCACGAATCATTACCGTTTGTGTAATCAGGGATCATATTTGTATTGAAAATTGTATCGATGGCCACATTCGGACTGCTCACAGAAGTGCTCATGAAGGTAGGCTCGCCTCCTTTACTTTGTGAAGCACTGCTCATCTTCCAATTGAGGTAGAACTGATCTGCCTGGGCATCTCCGAATCTGTCCCCCTCGAAATTCTTGACCCAGAAGTGATCAGTTCCTCCCAGATCATACGTACCCCACTCCATTTTTTTTGTAGGTCCTACCGCCTGCGCTCCCTCACCGCTGGATTTGTGCACATAGAGCCGGGCATTATCCCTGGAAACCATTTTGTTGAGCCCCAGAAACAACCTGTTCTCTACCACTTTGGCATAGTAATCCGTTCCCTCCACCAGTGCCGTTCCATCAAGCATTACCGCACCGGCAGAAGGCGCCACATCACCCCAGTAATTTGCAATTTCGAAAACCGGGTGACGTCTGGCTATCTCACTTCCGTCAATCTCAATATGAAGAGCGCTGTTGTTGTCTGCCCGGACCTGATAAAAACCTTCTGACGATCGGTAACCCCTCTGGTAAATTGCCTTGAGCGTGTTTTCCGAAACGGTTTCGCCATAAAACCGTACATCGTCAATATCTCCCTCAAACCCCCCACCGATAACAGCCGATGCGCTGTTCCAGGAAGCCAGGCAAGAAAGCCCGCTGTGAATACGGTCGATTCTACCATCCACGTAAAAGATCACTTCACGGCCCGATTCATAATCCCTTGCAAACGATACTGCAACATGATGCCACTTCCCGGTACCCAAATCCCTTGTTCCGGTGAGAGTGGTTCCATCAAGTGTTACCGCAAGTTTACCGCTGCTGCCTGAAATTCTATATCCTTGCGACCCGTCATGTTTTCCGAAAATGTGACCCGAAGACGAAAGAGAAGCACTGGGTTTGATCCAGGCCATGAACGTAAAAGCTCCTCTGCCGTTGAACTCATCCACATTTCCGAAGGGTACCGTACTGCTTGATCCCAGTGTCAGTCCGTTGCCGTATTTGCCGGTTGCCCAAGTCGAATTTGAAAGTGTTCCGTCACGGCCGTTCCCCGATTGGTCACGAACCACCGACCCTGTTCCCTCATCCATTGCCCAGTGCCCTTCCAGACTATTTTCCCACGCTTTCTCAAGCGCTCTGGTTCCTGCCAGAAAAGTCAAGGTGTCGGTTTCGCGGTAATCTCTGATAACCTGACCTATTCCTGTGGTGTCATCCCATGTCTTGTGGGAAAAATCGATCAAAAATTCCCAAATCTGTTTCTGACCGGCATCCAGAGCGGGGCTGCTGATTTCATAGCCGGCCAGCTCACCACTGGTACTTATGAGACCGGTGGCGCTGTTCTGTGCTCCTGAATCGGCGCTCCAAAGGTCCTTGATAATCATAAGAGGATCGAAATGATCCGCATCGGCTGCACTGATCATGACATACGGAGCAAGCGTGGCGGTGGATGATCCGTGATGAACCGTACTGGTTGCCGCTTTTCTTGCGATTCCGTGTCTGTATACAGTAGAGCTCACAGATCCGGATGTCCGGTTGAACAATGTGGTTTTGACAAACATTTTGCCTGAGCCGTGAACGGTATAATCGACCGTATAATCCAAACTGTTCAGTGTGCCGCTCTGACGGACTTGAGCATAGAAAGAGGAGGTGTCGACAATACTCCAGGAACCGTCAGCAGAAGACAACGTACCGTTGATATCCAGAAAATAGAGTGAATTGGTGCCGTGAGCCTGATTACCGGTTGTTTCTCTGTACTGACCACTGGAACTGTCGGTCAGAACCGAAATGCCGCCCCCCAACGCGTTGTCAAACACCAAAGTCCATTTATCAGTATATACCGAACACTGAGACGCGGTGGTCTTCACAGTTAAAGGAAGGAGTTCGTGACTGCTCGCGATATTCAGTTTAACTTCTCCGTCGGAAGCTATTATCTCATAATTGTAGCCCAATGGTGCAGTTCCGATTTCCAGAGTGTTGTCCGTTAAGGAACCTGAATACGTGAGTATGGTATAGCTGCCCTCTCTGAACCCGTCCAGATCTGTAATATTGAGAACACCGTCAAGTACCAGGTCGTTCTCTACGGCAACAGTATCCGAAGTCGCTCCAAATTCAAAATCAAGCACTGACGAGTTGTTAAGAGTCAAATCTCCCGCTGCAAGCTTCCCGGTTCCACCCGCCCCGGGAGCTATTACGCCATCGGCCTGTACCGTTACAGAACCATCGATTGAACCTGTTCCGGAAAGCGCTGTTCCAGAGGCCACGGTAACGGCTGTAGATCCCAGTGATCCGTCAATCTGAAGGGTTCCGGAGGAAACTGTTGTGGTTCCGGTATAAGAGTTTGCACCCGAAAGCACCGCTGTCCCGTCTCCCATCTTCTCTACTGAACCGCTGCCGAAAATCATCCAGCCGAAAGTGTAGGTATCGGATCTGTTGAATTTCAGAACAGAATTGTTGGTAATGTCTCCTTTCAGGGAACCACTGGTTCCGCCCTCACCGATCTGAACCGCGCCGTTTTCGATTACAGTCCCTCCGGTGTGGGTATTTGTTTCCCTCAGAATCAGTGTTCCTCCGCCCTCTTTCACCACTGCACCTGCGCCGGTCACTGCTCCCAATGTCAACTGGTCTGAACGGTTCACGACAAGCATACCGTTATTATCTATGCTCCCCGATACAGATCCGGAAGTTGACCCGTTTCCAAGCTGAAGAGTTCCGTTATTTATGCTGGTATTACCGGTGTAGCTGCAGTTGCCGGTAAGTATGAGCGTATCAGCCCCTGCTTTTCTCAGGCCGCTTGAACCGGATATTACAGAACCAATGGTTGCTTTGGCATCAGTGCTGATGGCGGGAGTTGCACCGGTCATATTGAGAGTTCC
>JBKHHW010000058.1:0-17333 GCA_046538945.1 Chitinispirillaceae bacterium
ATGTACACTTCGACTCCGTAGGAACTACGCTCAGTGTGAGCGGATGCAGGGTCATGTCTGTTGGTAGGTTCAGGCTTCAGATGTACACTTCGACTCAGGAGGAACTGCGCTCACTTCGACCAAGCTCAGCACAGGCAGTGTGAGCGGATGTGAAGTTTCATATTGTCAAAAATAAATGTTTTCAGAGCACTCTCATCCGTTATTCCTCAAACCCCCTTCAAGTGCTCACCCCCCAGCCTCTTCCACAAAACATCCGCTGGTCGCCGCAATCGTTAAAATCCCCCTTGCGGTCTTCCCACCCACCTCCACCCTCAGATAACACTTCCGGGGAAGCGACTGGGCCGGTATCTTCTCCGAATAAAAGTAACACTCCCCGGGGCACTCCCTGGATAGTACCACCTCTTCCTCGCTGCTTCCCCTTTGTCCGCAGTATACAACCACCTTCTCGATCGGACCGAATTCCTCCGTACTGGATGCCACTACATACAGCTCCCGCGGCATTTCAATTGTTTGGGATGATATAAGCGAATCCCCCTTTAGACCGGTCGCATTTATCGCGGCGAACGGGCCGTTGGTCACGTAGGTGGCGCATCTTCTGACGGCATCCAGAATCTGCTCCCGGGTGGAGTGTTTGCCGTACAAACCCGTGCGCACGAATCCCATATACCTTTCGGGCCCCTCATGGATCTGCACAAACGGCTTTCCCACTGCACGGTACCGGTTGAAATCCCCGTGCGCGTCGCTTCCGGCCAGAAGAGGCACTCTTATATCGCGCTGGAGCATGGTGATCCAGAGTCGTTTTCCCCGCTGCCACGACGCCAAAAATCCGCTGTTTACCGCCTGAATCCCCTCCAGATCATCAAACAGATCACTTTCGCTCCATTCGCCTCTGTTCAGGAATACCTGCTGCATGAAACCTGCCCGCGCTCCCGGATGCGCCGCAAAGGCCAGGCCGCCCTGACGGTGAATCATCCTCACCGCCTCCACAATAGTGGGTTGAGTCTTGAAAACGGTGTTGGGACGAGCCCCGTCAAGCGTCCCCGGAATGAACTCCTCTACTCCCAGCCCGCAGAGATGGACCACCTTGCCTTCGTCGTTAAGACAAGAGACCTCTTCACCCTGTATGAGCACAACATCCTCAGAACCGGCCCGTACCGTTTCCATCGATTGCCCGAACAGTTTCCACATGCCCAGATTACTGTCCTGTTGCAGAAAATTGTCGGGACTGCAGGCCAGGTCATAGGAATGTTCGGTGATGGCCACAAAATGCAGACCGCTCGCCCGGGCAACCTGTCGTATTATCTCCGGAGGCGGGCCGAACTCCACATGACTCCTCGAAAAAAGGGAGTGGCAGTGCAGATCTCCGAAGGTGCAGTGACTGTTTCCCGGAAACTCCTGATCCGTCACGTTGCAGCGGTAGGGGAGTTTTGTGGAGGTGGGGAGGTTGTCATTGAGAACGGTTTGAGGTGAACCTTTCGGCTTGCCATTTCTGATTCTGCGGTAATTGAGCCGTGCATTGATATAGATTTCGCCTTCCGGCAGCTCTGACCGGGGGATCGGAATGGTATAGGCAAGCATTTGGCTCTCTAACGGGTGAGCGATCCGGAAGCTTTCAAGCTCTGTGAATGAAAGCAGTTTGGGCTCTGAACCGCTTTGGGAGATCGCCACCTGGACCGACTCGGGAAGAACGGGGTATTTGTGGATATCATTGAGCAGAAGGATCAGCGGAAGATCTGCCCCGGATACCACTCTTCTGGGCATATCAAACAGAATTTCCGGCTCCCGCCTGAACAGAAGACTGGGCATGCCTCTGAAAAACCGGAAATGGATTTCAGCGTAAAAAACCAGGGGCAGGAGGTATTCTTCCGGTAGCGACATCTGCACAACTCTTTTGTTTGGGTGATAAAACTGAACTGATAGCGTTTTCGTACCTTTTTGCCATCTAAATATAAATCACAAAGGCAGTTAGCCGGATCAATACTTAGAAAAAGACCTATTACAATATTATTTTTGACTATGAACGACTTGTCTGATTTTCTGTATTTAGTACAAAACGCCGGTGAGCTTTTTCAGACAAGATAGTCGGGAACGGATTTCAACTCAATTTCTGGATGTCCGTGAATCAGAACTCCTCGAAGGGATCACCGTATTTTGCCTAAACCGGCATTACCTGAAAACGAAACCGGGAACGCGCCTGCTCCGAAAGCTCCCCTGAAAGCGTGGCGGGTGGCATTCTGGGCCGCACTCGGTGCTCTGTTTGTAGCGGTTTTCCTGCTTTTTGTAAGCGTGCTCTTCTATTACATACTTCTCATACCCCCTGTGCAGCAGAGAGTTCTGCGCTTTGCTGAACTTCAGATGAGCAGTTTCATGCTGGGCGATGTGACGATCGAGCGGGTTGAGTCCGATCTTCTGCGCCGCATCGAGCTTCACGGGGTTCGTGCCAAGGGCGGCGTATACGGGGATTCCATCTATGCGGGGCGGATTACGGTCAAATATTACCTCCCGGCTCTTCTTAAAAAGACGGTACGGGTCTCTTCCGTTGATCTCAGGGATGTCTACGGGCATGTGGTATGGGCCGACAGATGGATCCGGCTCCCGGTTCTTCCCCAGGACCTGGCCCAACCTCCGCCTCCTTCCGACTCGGGCAAGGTCGCCCGGGACAAAGAGGGGGAGGAATTCTCTGTGGATTCCATGGACTGGAAAATCGATCTGGGAACGGCAAGAGTTTTCAATCTGAATGCGGTGTATCGCGATTCCGATCTGGAATTTCTAGGTGAAATAGTCAATACCCGGGCGGAGGCCCGGTTCCATGAACTCGACTCGTTTTCGGTCAAGCTTCAGGTTCCCGATGCCCGTTACGAAAGTCCCTGGTGGACGGGAGATCTCGACACTATTGGTGCAACGGGGGTCATCACCTGGAAGCATTTGGAAATTTTCGACTGCCATGTGTTGGGTTCCGGTTCGGATATCACCGGTGGGGGGCGCATCGCTTTCAGTTCAGAAGGGCACTGGGACCTTTCGGCTGATGTGAACACCTTAATTGAGCCGCTGCCAGTTCTCTACAATTCACTTCCCGGATTGGGCAGACAGGGTCGTCTTAAAGCAAGAGCTTCCTGGGTGGGAAGTCTTCGGGAGCCGGTTCTTTCCGCGGAGGTTAGCGGCCAGAATCTGTCGTATGATGATTTCGATATAGGCAGTTTGAACCTGGATGCCGGTTACGGGGAGGACAGGTTTGTCAGATTGCTTGTTCATGGCGGCTCCTCTCTGGGAAGAGTGGATCTTGCCTCCTCCATGCGCATAGATTCACTTATGAGCCGTCCCTCTTTCGGCGATTACACCCTTTCCGCTCAGTTGAGCAGACTTGATCTCAAGTCTCTTCTGAAAAAGGTTGCTGTTCCGGTTGCTGTTCCCGGTGACACTGGCAGTGTGCGTTTGAGTGTTGACGGTTCAGGCATTTCTGATGTCCCTTCACTGGTGAAAGCTTCCCTGGGTATCGGTGGAGGCAGACTTGAGGGCAGGCAGCTTGATCTGAGCGGCTCTCTTAACAGGGGCGCCTGGAGTGTGGAAGGGAACTGGGGTCTTAACCGTGTTGAAGGAAAAGGTACTCTGGGGCTCCATAATTTGTCTGTGCTCGGATATGTGGCAGCAGACATTCCCGTACCGTCGCTTATAAGCAACCAGTTTCTGAGGGAAAATGTAGGCGGCCGGCTGATGTCCCACATGGACATCATGGGAAAGATCGATAACCCGCGTATAGAAGCCATGGTGAAGGGCGATGAGCTGGAGTGGCGGGGGATCAGGGCGGACAGTGTGGATGCCTCCCTTGTCTTTGCGGACAGGGAATTCGCGCTTTCCAGGGCAGATGCCATTATTGCCGGTGATCTTGAAACCGTTGCCCCTTACTTCGGTCTGGACAGTCTGAGTGGAAATGTGCGGGTGGACATGTCGATGACCGGCAGGCTCGGCGATATGTTCGCTCATGCGTTTGTAAGCGGGGAAAGGGTCAGGTACGGTCCGGTTGGTGCCGACGCGGGCTTCGGGGTCGTGGTTATGGAGGGAGATACTCTCAGCTGGACAGATTTCAGTGTGAGAGAAAAGGGTACGGCATTGCGCAGCGACGGAAAGCTCGTACTGAGACCTTATCTGGAGCTTGAAACCGAAACTGAACTTCTCCTGCACGACAGCGGCCTGGTGCGTCCTGCCGGCTCACTGTCTCTCTCCGGTATTCTTCGTGGCGATACTGTATCAGCCAGCTACAGAGTGTCTGGCGCAGATCTTCGCATAGCCGATCCATGGACCGTTTCGCAGTATCGTTTGAAAGGCACCTTGTATGCTCTTGGCGAGTTGTCCGGCAGTTTGAAGAATCCTGAAGGTTTTCTGGAACTGCAGGCAATGGAACCTTCAACCAGTGATTACAGGATTGCCAACCTGACCAGCAGTGTCAAACTCGCAGATTCCTTGGTATCCGCGGAAGGCTGGGTCGGACTTATGGGCAGCCAGACATCGGGACTCTCTTTCAATTCGGTACTACCGGTGTTGCCCGGAGCCGGATGGAAGATAGATGAATCCGGCAAGCGCACAGCATTAGTGGAAGTTGGGGCGGATTCATTCAACATCGAAAGTGTAGCTGCATTGCTGGGGGAAGAGTACGTTGCCTCAGGACCGGCACGTTTCAAGGCCAGTCTGAAAAATGAAGGACGCGGTTGGGCGATGGACGGATCTGCCGAGGTGACTAACGCGAAAGCGGAATATGCTCCGGGCGGGATCCGTGCATCCGGTGTCAACCTGAAGGTGAACGCCGCGGGAACGCTGAAAAAACCGGATGCGTCCTTCACACTGTCTTCGGGACCGGTTATCATGCCCAGGGTGCGAATCGAGAATACTTTCTTTCAGGGCCGTACAGGGTATGACACGCTTTTCCTCGATGAAGCGAATCTGAATTTCAAGGACAATGGTCATGTGAGTGTCAGGGCCAGGGCTCCCTACGCCAGCATGGATTCCATTCTTTACAAAAAGGGCCTGGAAGCAGATTTCAAAATCATGCGTTTCCCGACTGCGGTGATTGCACCTTTCTTACAGCAGTATGCTTTTCGGAAGGGATTGCTCAACGGCGGCGGACGCGTGAGTGTAGATCAGGGGCGGCCTGTGGTGAATGGAGATCTTTCGTTAAGTGGTCTGGAGCTTACTATTCCTGACATACAGCCGGTCATGGGTCCCATAAATGCCGATCTGACTTTTTCGGGGGACAAAGTTGAGGTCAGATCCGCCAGGGCGAAATGGGGAAGCGGCGCCATACAGACTAGCGGGCATGCGGTTTGGGATTTACAAAAATTGCGCGATTTGGATTTGCGGGTCAGGGCCGACAAACTCTCATTTGAACTTCCCGAAGTGTTTTATGCCGGTATAGATCAGGCTGGAATCAGGATTACAGACCGCAGTGACGGCAGTATCATGGTGAGTGGCAATGTCGGCCTGGGGCAGACCCGGTATGTGCGCGATGTGAGAATTCTTGACATGGTCAATCAGATGCAGATAAGCCAGGAAGTTCGAAGAGAACCCAATCCGCTGCTTCAGTCGGTATTGTTGCGGGTGGAGGTGGATCTGGCGGAGAACGTGAATGTGGATATGAATCTGGGTTCCTTGAATTTGGATGGGAGAATGGTTGTCAATGGAAATCTGTCTGAACCTGGATTCTCCGGGGATGTGAAGCTGATGGACGGATATGTCCTGTATCTTGACCGGAAATTCACAATCTCCAAGGGGTCGCTGTACAACCCAGACCCCTTTACATTGAACCCGAATCTTGATATCAAGGCGTATTCTGAAGTGTGGGCATATTCTCCCATGAGTAAGGATGAGCAGTTTCTCATTCATCTGAATGTGACCGGAACGCTTCAGAACCCGGTTGTCCGATTCTCTTCGGAGCCAAGTCTCAGTCAGCTCGATATCCTCAGCGTACTCACGCTCGGGCAGAGAATGGGAGCGATCGGGAGCGATCTCAATGACCGGCTCAAAACCTTTGCCGCTCAGCAGGTTGCCGGTTTCGGAGCTCGGAAACTCGAGCAGCTTCTTGGTTTCGAGCGGATAGAGCTTAGTGGCGACCTGCTCAGTATGGATGGAGACCAGAGTCCCAGGCTCAGTATCGCCAAACGGCTCACTTCCAGGCTGATTCTCACCTATGAGACCCTCGTGGGAAGACTGAGCGAAAGAAAGATGAAGGCCCATTACAGGCTGACTCCCCATATCTATCTTGAGGGCGAGACAACCAGTGATGGCAAAAGCGGTGTAGATCTTATTTTCAGGTACAGCAGATAGATGGCTAATATCAAAGCAAGAACTATCAGAGTACTCGCCTTTTTTCTGTTCCTGTGCGTAACGGCAGGAGCCGATTGGCGGGTGAAAAAGGTTGAGTTTGAAGGGAATGAAACCTATTCCCGAAATGAACTTCTGAGTCTTATGGAAATCAAGCCGCAATGGCCCTTCAACAGAATACAGTACACCGATTTCGTCATGCAGTCGGATCTGGATATGCTTTCCAGCTTTTATAAGAACAGAGGGTTCCGTTCAGTTGAGGTCAGTACCGCAAGTGTGGTGCGTGATTCTTCAAACGGAACAGTTGAGGTGACAGTAAGAATAGATGAAGGGCCGCGCACGCATATAAAAGCTCTTCGCATGCTGTCGCGGAGGTCGGTTCTGGACTCCACTCTGTTCTCCGAGCTTGAGAGTAAAGCGGGGGAGCCGTTGATTGCCTCCGAACTGAAGGCCGATGTCAAAAAAGTCAAGAAGATTCTGGGTTACAGGGGTTTTCTGGAAGCAGATGTGGAGCCGGTGATTGAAAACGACACCAGTGAGCATCTCGCAACGATTTTCATAGATGTAAATGAAGGGCCCATAATCCGGGTTGAGGATATCAGAATAAGAGGCAACAGTACTCTGGCCCGGAAAGTCGTGCAACGAGAGCTTGCCTTTGATCCCGGCGACACGCTTACGCTGACAATGATAGAGAGGTCTGAAAGAAGGCTGTACAGAACTGGCCTTTTCAATCATGTTCAGGTACAACCGGTTCTGGACACGACTGTGGAGAAAACCGAGCTTCCTGACAGTTCCTATGGGGTATCGGTGAATGTCAAACAGGGAGATTTCTTTCAGGTACAGGCGGGATTCGGCTACGGCTCCGAGGAGGGGTTTCGCACATCCGTGCTCTCAACCTACAAGAATCTGTTCAGACAGGGACACCGGTTGACTGTTGGAGGCAGAGCGTCCAAACCGGAACAGAACGCGGAAGTCAGTTATCTGACCCATTGGCTCTTAGGTGTCATTCCGCTTCAGTTCGAAACAAAGCTTTACTACAACCGTTACGATGACCCGGATCTTTACAGGGGAATATTCGATGGCCTCAGGCTTTCTCTGGGGCGACAGACCGATTACGATATCGGCTTCTGGGCATGGGCTCAGTGGGAAGAGGTACAGTGGGTACAGGCTCCCGCATCGGATACCAGCCGGCCCGAGGAAGTGCCCGAGAACCCCACTCAGAGTCTGGGTCTGAGTCTTGATTACGATACCCGCAATGATCTTTTCAATCCCACCCGCGGTTTGTTCAGTCGGGTAGAAGCGGAAGTGGCGGGTGTTTACGGGGGCTATTCGAACCAGTTCGTCAGGCTTCAGCTTGATACCAGATGGTACAATAATTACAAATCAAAGCTGTTTTTCTCCTCCGCATTCAGAACCGGCTGGATCACACCCTACGGACAAAGCGAAGCGGTACCCGCTCAGGAGAAATTCTACGGGGGCGGGAGCGGAACGGTTCGGGGATTCGAGCTCAACAAGCTTGCCGTTCTTCCAAACGGCGATCCGCTTAAGGGGAATTTTTACATAATGGCGAATCTGATTGATTTCCGTTTCCCGCTGTTCTGGTGGGTGCAGGGCGCTCTTTTTCTGGATGCAGGGTATGTGTGGTCGGAAATGGAGGATATCAGCTCCTTTTCCGGCTTCATGGACGACGTACGCTGGACTGCCGGTCCCGGGTTGCGGATCAATACACCGCTGATGATGATACGGTTCGATATGGGTTTCAAGCTGGACAGACGTACTGGCGAGGCGCTCTGGGAACCTCACTTCGACCTCGGCCAGCCTTTCTGAGCTGAACGTTACAAAGAATGATACCCGACTACGGCGGATTCCGACAAGTCGCGACGTCGGGACTCAGCAAAAAAGAAAATTTACGAGTACTAGTTTATTCACATCACTAGAATAAACATACAAGTATGAGCGGACAACGGTGCTGGTACCACTAAGCAGACAATGCTGAACCTTGAACGTTGAACCCCCAAAACCATTTCCTTTGCTTCAACCTCCCGCAATTAATCATATTCCTTACTTCCAAATTCATTATATTATTCCCCGATATCAGAAATGAGGAGAATAAATGAAACCGACAGTCATCAAGCGCGTTCTTATCAGTGTCTCGGATAAAACCGGGGTGGTGGAGTTTGCCCGCTCACTTGCCCGCAGAGGGGTCGAGATCCTCTCCACAGGCGGCACCTACAAGAAACTCAGGGAGAACGGTATCGAGGTCATGACCGTCGACTCCTACACCGGCCACCCCGAAATCATGGACGGTAGGGTGAAAACACTGCACCCGCGGGTCCACGGCGGGATCCTGGGCGTGCGCGACAATGCCGAGCACATGAAGGCCATGGAGGAGAACGGGATAAAGCCCATCGACATGATCGTGGTGAACCTCTACCCCTTCCAGCAGACCATCGCCCGCCCCGATGTGACTATCGGGGAAGCCATCGAGAATATCGATATCGGCGGACCCACCATGGTGCGCAGCGCGGCGAAGAACCACGCCTACGTGACTGTGGTGGTGGATCCCGCGGACTATAATGTAATAGTGGAGGAAATGGAACAGGACGGGGCGGTGTCGTTTACCACCCGCAAGCGGCTCGCGGTGAAGGCGTTCCGTCACACCGCCGACTACGACTCCGGGATCGATACCTACCTCTCTAAGGTATATATGGAGGAGGAGGTACTGCGCCTGTCCTACAGCGAGGGTGTTGAGCTTCGCTACGGCGAGAACCCTCATCAGAAGGCGACGTTCTACAAGGATAAGAAGTCTGTCGAGCCGTCACTGGCCAATGGGCGTCAGCTTAACGGCAAGGGGCTGTCATACAACAATATAGTGGACGGGGATGCTGCCCTGGAGGCGGTGAAGGAGCTTGCGGATGTGCCCGCGTCGGCAATCATCAAGCATACAAATCCCTGCGGATACGCCACCGGTACGACGCTTGATGAGGCGCTCGGGTCCGCCTGGTCGGGGGATCCGGTTTCCGCTTTTGGCAGTGTTATTGCAGTATCCCGCACGGTGGATCTCAAGGCTGCGGAGGTGTTGTCGGGGAGATTTGTGGAGATGATCATTGCCCCCGGATATGATGCCGATGCGCTGGAATTCCTCAAAAAGAAGAGCTCGGCGCTGCGGGTGATCGAGGTAGGGGATCTCAAAGCGGGCGAGAAGGACACGTCTGTGCTCAAGCATGTCACCGGCGGGATTCTCAGGCAGGACCGTGATGGTCAGGTATTCGGGAAGATGGAAACGGTCACCAGAGCTCGGTTTCCGTCATCGAAACAGAAGCTTGCCGGGTTTGCCTACAGGGCCTGCAAGCATGTGAAATCCAACGCGATCGTGCTTGCCCAGGAATATCAGGAGGGTTTGTACCGTATTATCGGGATCGGTGCCGGGCAGCCTAACCGGGTCGATGCGCTCAGGAAGCTGGCTGTCACCAAGGCGCGCGAGAACCTCAGTGCCGAGTACACGGCAGCGGATAAGCAGCTCCCTCCGGGTAATTTCGAGGAGTTCGGCGAATTCGTGATGGCATCCGATGCCTTCTTCCCGTTCGCGGATACCATCGAGGAGGCGAATGCGGTGGGGATCAGGTACATTGTGCAGCCGGGCGGTTCAAAAAGGGATGGCGAAGTGATCGAGGCTTGTGATAAATTCGGTATAGCGATGGCTTTTACCGGTATGCGCCATTTCAGACATTAATTTTTTGATAAAATATCTCCCTCATTCGTTCGCAGTAACGTGATTGAGGCGAAAGATCCAGAGCAGTAACAGGCTGTCGGGACAGAAGATCGGAAGCGACGGTAGACAGCGGATCTCGCTGCGGATTAGTTTTGAAAGTGATTTTTTTAACCAGAAAACAGATTCCCGTTTCGGTGGAATCTGTATTCGATGATTGCAAGGGAATCATCCTTTATGGCCAAACATTTAGTAGTAGTCGAGTCTCCAGCCAAGTGTAAGACCATCTCCAAGTATCTGGGGAAGGATTATGCGGTGCGGGCGACGATGGGTCACATTATCGATCTGCCGGAAAAAGAGCTCGGGGTGGATATCGAGAAGGATTTCAAGCCCAAGTATACCACATCCAAGGGGAAGCGGCGGATATTGAAGGAGCTCAAGGATGAGGCTGCCAAGGCGGAGGACGTATTTCTGGCTCCTGACCCTGACCGCGAAGGGGAAGCTATTGCCTGGCATGTGGCTCAGAGCATCACCAAGGAGAACGGTACGATCAGGCGGGTGATGTTCAACGAGATTACCAAGCGTGCGGTGCTCAGCGCATTCGACACTCCGCACGATATAGATATGAATAAGGTCAATGCGCAGCAGGCCCGGCGTATTCTGGACCGTATCGTTGGCTATCAGGTATCGCCGATTCTGTGGAGAACCGTTTTCCGGGGGCTCAGCGCGGGGCGGGTGCAGTCCGTTGCGCTCCGTCTGATCTGCGAGCGGGAGGATGAGATCAGGGCTTTCGTGCAGAAGGAGTACTGGTCGATTCATGGACTGTTCGACCATGAGGGCTCGCAGTTTTCCGCAAAGCTTCTGACGGTGGATGGCAGGAAGGCCAATGATACAGAGAATGCGCTTCTGCCCAATGAGGCTGCGGCCAAAGAGATTCTGGAGCGGCTCAAGGGCGCACAGTTTTCCATAAAGGATGTGCAGCGCACGGAAAAGAACCGCAAGCCGTACCCGCCGTTTATCACCTCCACGCTTCAGCAGGAGGCGGCCCGGAAGCTGAGTTTCAGTGCGGCCAAGACCATGATGATTGCTCAGCAGCTCTACGAAGGTCTTGAGCTTGGCGGGTTGGGGCACATGGGTCTTATTACCTACATGCGTACCGACTCCACCCGAATCGCTGCCGAAGCGCTCGGAGATGCGCGAAGTGTGATCGGCACGCTTTTCGACGATCGGCACATGCCCTCTTCACCCCGCACCTACGGCAAGAATAAAAACGCACAGGATGCTCACGAGGCGATCCGTCCCTCGCAGGTGAACCTGGACTTCGCTCCGGATAGGGTGAAGAATTATCTGTCCAGGGATCAGTTTCGTCTATATGAACTCATCTGGAAGCGTTTCCTTGCGTCCCAGATGTCAAACGCTCTTTTCGATTCCACCCGGGTGGATGTCGAGGGGTCGGGTTGCGTGTTCAGGGCAAACGGTTCCATTATGAAGTTCGAGGGTTTCCTTGCACTTTACGATGAAACGGTAGAGGACGGCAAGAATGACGACGGGCAGAACGAGACTCTTCCGGAACTGCGGAAAAGCGATTCTGTGAATCTCATGAAGCTGACCGACAAGCAGCATTTCACTCAGCCGCCACCCCGGTACACTGAAGCTTCCCTTGTGCGGGAGCTCGAGGACAAGGGGATCGGGCGTCCGAGTACCTATGCGCAGATTATCGATACGCTCAAGCGGCGCAAGTATACAGAGGTTGAGAATCGGAGGTTTTCGCCTACCGAGATCGGGTATATGGTGAAGAACATTCTGGTGAGGGAGTTCCCTCAGATCTTCAATGTGCACTTCACTGCCGGCATGGAAAACTCGCTGGACAAGATCGAGGACGGTGATGCCGACTGGGTGAACGTGCTCAAGGAGTTCTATCAGCCTTTTGCAGACCGTCTTGAAGATGTACGCAAGAATATAAAGGATCTTCGTGCACAGAATCAGGAAATCACCGATAGGATGTGTCCCGACTGCAACGAGAACCATCTGGTGGTCAAGTGGAGCAAGAACGGAAAGTTTCTGGCCTGTCAGGGATTTCCCGCCTGCAAGCACACCGAGCCGCTCGAGAAGATGGAGACGGTGCAGACCGAGGAGAAGTGCGACAAATGTGGCGCCGCGATGGTGATACTGTCCATGAACGGGAACAAGTTTCTGGGCTGCTCGCGGTATCCGGAGTGCAAGAACACCCGTTCGCTTTCTACCGGTGTCAACTGTCCTCAGGAGGAGTGCGACGGAGTGATCGTTGAGCGCAAGACCAAAAGGGGCAAGGTGTTTTTCGGATGCAGCAAGTATCCCAAGTGCACGTTTGCAAGCTGGGACAGACCGGTTGACAAGAAATGCGATGCATGCGGGTATCCCATACTGGTGCATAAGGATACAAAGCGCAAGGGATCGTATCTGCGCTGTCCATCCTGCAAAAACGAGTTTCCTCTGGCGGACACGGCCGAAACTCAAAGTGCAGAATCGGCATAGACGTGGAGAAATCAGTTTCCATAATAGGAGCGGGGCTTGCCGGATCGGAAGCGGCCCTGACCCTCGCCAGGTTTGGTATACGTGTCAAACTGTATGAGGCGCGCCCGCTGTGGTCGTCTCCGGCCCACCTCACCTCCATGCCGGCGGAGCTTGTCTGTTCCAATTCGTTCAAGGCCCGCGATATCCCTTCGGCGCACGGTCTGCTCAAGGCCGAGCTGCGCCTTCTCAACAGTCCGCTTATCGATGCGGCGGAGGAGACCAGCGTTCCTGCCGGTGGCGCTCTTGCGGTTGACAGAAATCTGTTTTCCCACAAGGTGTTGGAGCTGATAGAGAAGGAACCGCTTATCGAGCTTCTCCGGGCGGAGTGCGACAGTCCGCCGCGGGATTCGCCTCTGTGTATTGTAGCTGCGGGACCGCTTGCATCGCAAAAGCTGGTTTCGTGGATGTCCCGGGAGTTTGCTTCCGTTAATCTTCATTTCTACGATGCCATAGCTCCCATCATCGATACAGATTCCATCGACATGTCGGTAGCGTTCCATGCTTCCCGCCGGGAAAGCGGGGTAGGGGATTATATCAACTGTCCCTTTACCGAGGAGGAGTACAAGGCGTTTTATGACGCTTTGAGGGAGGCAGACCGCACGGTGGCGCGTTCTTTCGAGCATGCGAAGTTTTTCGAGGCGTGTCTTCCTATCGAGGTGATGGCTCAGCGGGGCTACAACTGTCTCGCGTTCGGTCCGCTGCGTCCCATCGGGTTGACTGATCCGCGCACCGGGAGGCGCCCCTTCGCGGTATGTCAGCTGAGAAAAGAGAACGTTTCGGGGGAGAGCTACAATATGGTGGGATTCCAGACCCGTCTTACCATTCCCGAACAGCAGAGGGTGTTCAGGATGATCCCCGGTCTGGCCGATGCCAAATTCCTGCGCTTCGGCAGCATTCACCGCAACACCTACCTGGACTCGCCCAAGCTTCTGAACGCGGATCTGTCGTTCAGGAAGTATCCCCATATATTTCTGGCCGGGCAAATATGCGGAAACGAGGGCTATACTGAGAGTGTCGCGACCGGGCACATGGCAGCGCTGTTTGCCGCGGCTCGTCTGGGGGCTTCTGAGGTGGCGCCGGTTCCGCGGGAAACTGCGCTGGGGGCACTTCTGAGGCATGTGACATCATCGGAGGAGGAGCCTTTCACTCCCACCAATGTGCATTTCGGGCTGATCCCGCCGCTTGATTCGGGCAAGATTCGCAAGAGAGAGGGCAAGAAGAGAAAAAAGGAGCTTCTCTGCGAGCGGGCGCTGGAAAAGTTTGAGGAGTGGTTGAGAGAAGTTGGGGTTGAGGTGGTGTAACCCGCTTTCTGAGTCGTTGTATGGGGAAGTAGTTTTGGTTATGCATAAGGGTCGGAACCGGAATTTATTTTTTCCGGTATGGCAGATCTCTTCTTATCAAGACCTCACGATAAGTTATTCAAGGATTTTTTCTCCAGAAAAGACACGGCAAAGTCTTTTATTCGCGTGCATTTGCCGGAACGCATAAGCAGTCAGTTGGATTATAGTACCCTGACCATTCACAAAGACTCCTACATTGATAAGGAACTCTCGGAACACTTTTCCGATATTCTGTATAGTATCAAATTATTAGGTAGGCAGAGCTATATCTATCTCCTTTTCGAGCATAAGAGTAAGTTCGATCGTTTTACCGGGTTTCAATTGCTGAGAAACATGGTGAAGATTTGGGAGCAGTTCCGGAAACAGAAAAAGAATGCCACCAAATTACCATTGATACTGCCTGTTGTAATCTATCAGGGGAAGCAGAAATGGGAATTGCGCAGCTCGATAGGTCATCTTTTTGAGGATGTTGAAAATACCAGTGAGTATATTCCCGAATTCAGAAGCGAAGTGTATGATATTTCTCATATTCCGGATGAGTCGATCAGGGGTGCGATACTTTTACGGGTGCTTTTCCTGACTCAGAAGTATGCCGGAAGTCCTAAGATATTTCAGAAACTTCATGAGATAGTTGCTTTGGTTTTGGCTCTATCGGAAGAACGAACGAAAACGGAATGTTTGGAAACATTGCTGCGTTATTTAACAGCCGTTACCGATGCCAGCAGCAAAGATGAACTGATAGGTGAATTCAAAAAAGAGTTGGAAAACGGAGGTGTGAATATGCCTACAATCGCTGAAGCCTGGAAAGAGGAAGGTCGACAGGAAGGCCGGAAGGAAGGAAAACTGGAAGGAAAATTGGAAGGAAAATTGGAAGCTGCCGCGAAGATGATCGCCAGGGGGATGAACGATGAGGTTATAATGGAAATTACCGGTCTGGATTCTGAAAAGATCCGTGAGTTACGCAGAAATAAGTAATAACGGGAGCTTTTATACGATATCCTGACCGAATGATGGTTGGAACTTACGCTTTCCCCTCGTACTCGTCATCGAGAACTCGGATGAATAATCAGGGGTGCGAGGATGACTCACACTGCCTTCACGTTGCTCGAATTACAACACTTCGACTCCGTAAGAACTACGCTCTGTGTGAGCGGAATCCTTCGTACTCGTACCAGGCGAAGCGCTACTCGTCATCGAGAATTCCGGGCAGCTACTTTAGTCCCGCTCTCTTCTCTTTTGCCGCTACAATAAACTAAAAACCTGCTCGCAATTGTGAGAAGGTCTTACCAACCCGGAAGCAATCCGGTCGCCGTTTGACATGGTTTATTATCAGGAAGTAATTTTTTGAACTGCCTTATGCGTGTGTTTCTCCCCAAAGAGGTTGAAATTCCGCTTGGTATGAGTGATTTTTAAAGAATAAAAATCGGCTTAATGAAAGGAGCTGCATGGACATCCCAGTATTAGAAATGATCATGAGAACGGGCTGGATGGGAAAGCTGATTATCGGACTGCTGATGATCTTCTCTCTTATCTCCTGGGCGATTGTGTTCAGTCGTCTGTTTGTTCTTAAAAAGATATCTGTCGGAAACAAGCAGTTCCGCAGAAGGTATTTGGGCATGCAGCGTCTCTCAGAAATTGACAACATGAGCCACCGGGATCTCAACACTCCTCTGGCGCAGCTTGGCAGAGTGGGAGCGGTCGAATACCGGAGAATCCTTGAAGATGCTCAGTCGCATACCGGAGTGAAGGACTGGTCGTTTTTTCTGCAGAACCAGTTCACCATGGCCAAGGAGCATATCGAGAGCGCACTCACCGGGCTTGTGGCGCCTTTGGATAAGGGTGTCTTCATGCTGGCCATGATAAGCAGTGTCGCACCGTTTCTGGGACTTCTGGGGACCGTGTGGGGAATCATGAACTCCTTTTATGCCATCGGCAATCAGGGGTCTGCAAGTCTTCCCGTGGTGGCTCCCGGTATAGCCGAGGCGCTTATCACTACGATTGTGGGCCTTGCGGTCGCTATTCCTTCCCTTTTCTTCTATAACTACTGCAATCACAATGCTGAGCGTATCGAGGATGATATGGAGGAGTTCAAGGAAGTGTTGATGGTGCGGCTCAAGAGGGAGATCTTTAGCCTTCTGTATACGGAAGCGCCGCCGAGGCCCGCTGTGCCAACTCAGAACAGTTTCAGACCCCCAACAATGAAACCCTGATGGTTTTATCAGAATCGGAGCATACATGAGAAAAAGAAAGGATCGTCAGAGGCGCGTCATCAGTGAGCTTAATCTCACTAACCTGATAGATGTCGTGTTTGCACTTCTGATCATCTTCATGATAACGGCACCAATGATGACCCAGGGGGTACAGGTCGATCTTCCCCAGACCGAATCGCAGAATGTTGAATCCAACGAATCTATACAGGTCAGCATTAATGGCCGTAATGAGATTTATATCGATCAGGAGCAGACGTCGCTTGTTGAATTCAGGAAAAACTTCAGAGAGATTTTCGCCGGAAGAAGTGATCTTCCTGTGTTTGTGAATGCCGACAAGCGGGTTCCTTACGGTTTGGTGGTGAGAGTGATTTCAGAGATCCAAAACGCCGGTGTGGTGAAGCTTGGATTTCTCACAACTCCTCTTGAAGAGGCGGGCGGGTATTAATGGCTGGTATGTCAGCGCCCAACTATGACAGAGATTGCGACAATAGTCCGGCTTTCAAAAAAGTCCTGATTATTTCCGTCGTATTCCATGTTCTGTTGCTTATAGTTTTGCCGCTCATGACCAAGCTTTTCTGGAAACCGGCCAAATTCGAGCGTCCGAAGACTTTTCAGCTTGTGCAGGTTCCCGTTCCTCCGGCGCCTCCACGCAAAGTGCCTAAGGAGAAGCCGGCGCCCAAGCCGGATCCCAAACCGGAAGTTAAACCTGAGCCCAAGCCGGATCCCAAGCCCACCCCCGAACCTAAGCCTCAGCAGGAGTCCGAGCCCGTGGAGTCAAAGCCGGTCGAGGAGCCCACTCCCGCTCCCCAGGAGGATGAATCTCAGCCGGTGGAGGAGGACCTGGATGAGCTGACGGAGCTTTTCAGCGAGCTGCCTGCCCCCGCTCAGGTAAGTGCCCCCGGTGATTTCAAATATCACTGGTATCTTAACAATGTGAGGCAGAAAATCGAGAGGTATTGGAAGCCGCCTACTGAAGACAAGACGTTGTCTGTAGTGGTGCGTTTCATGATCCATATAGACGGATCTATTTCCGGACTCTCTATAAGTGAGTCAAGCGGGAATTCCACTCTGGACAATCTGGCAAAGCGCGCAGTGACTATAGCTGCACCTTTCGGTAAACTGCCGCCCGGTTTTTCGGGAGATCAGCTCGATATCACCTGCACCCTTCGTCCAACCAGGAATTAGTGGTGAAGAGGATAAGTACTTTGG
>JBKHHW010000059.1:0-17304 GCA_046538945.1 Chitinispirillaceae bacterium
ACTGTGCCTAAGTACGGAAATTTTCAAAGGCACTTGGATGTACTCTATGCATACGGACCGACAAAGGGACGCAAACCCATAACAGATGAAAAACTGCTCGAAATTCTCTGGAGTGATTCATCGGAAAGCTATAAACTTGACCCGAAAAATGGGAAATCGACCATTCACAGATATTTTAGTGTAAGTACTACAGTATCTGCCCTCTCGGTACTCTATAACGGCGGTTGTTTGGAGCTTTGGGTGTTCACCATAAACAACGAATCAAACCAGGTTACAGGAAAATTCCCGGCATCCGAAACCTGCGCCTCGGATGCTGAAGACTACTCTTCCGGATTGTTCCTTACCCCGACCACATATGAGAAAAACTCGAGGTGGATCAATGAGTACCCCGAAAAGGGTGAAGATCCGGAAAACAGTATAAAAATTCAGTATACGATTGACGACAATGGGCGGGTAACTGAAAGCAGAATCAAAAAATAAACACAGTGAATTCAGGATAAGCCAGATATGAAAAAAGAGATCACCTTCATGGATCTGTACAGGTTAGCGAAAGAAAAACACAACCCGAGGAGAATTTCGGCATTTATCGAAGCGGGAGCTGTTTCAGCTGCCATTCTTACCGAAAACAACAATGTCTATACCGGTGTCTGCATCGATACCTGCTGTTCTCTGGGGATGTGTGCGGAGCGCAATGCGATTGCAAACATGATCACCAACGGGGAAAGCAGAATAAGAAAACTGGTGTGCTACTGCGGAGAGGAAGAGGTCGGCGGTCCCTGCGGTGCATGCAGAGAGTATCTGATGCAGCTGGATAAAGAGAGCGGAAATATTGAGATTCTGGCTGATTTTAAAACTATGGAAGTAGTCAGATTGAAGGAGCTGATCCCGAATTGGTGGGGCGGAAAGTTTGAAGGGCGGGTATGAATACCAGCAGATTGTCCAGAAGCACCGATCTATTCATGCTATTAATATGATCAATTATGGTACCCAAAAGGAGTTTTTGCTTGAAACCGACCGGAATTCAGCCTTTACAGCACTAATAAGCCAGAGAGTTTTTATGAGCGAATGAACCAGAGTTTCGGAGACAAGTACTTTATCAGTTCCCTTTACTATTTGTTGGAATTAAATTCTGAAACGGAATCACACAAAGAAATGAGAACAAAAAAGCTACCAAAGACGACTACTTCTAATGCCGTAATATCGCTTCTCTTGACACTACTTTTTTCTCCTGTTATCACCAGAGCCCAGTCTCCAGCTCTTGAAAAAAATGCTGTTCAAATCGTGGAAAAGCTCTTCCCCGGAACTGAAACAACCACAGTAAACAGATATTTGGGGTTTGAAAAGCAGGTGAAGCTTTTGTCTCCAGTAATGCTAAGAGGTAAAAAAGGGTTTATCCCTATAGAGGAAATCAGAAGCATCGCGGTCAATGATTCCCTGGTCAACATATCATTCATGATTTACCTGGCGGCATCCCGGAAGCCGGTGGAGGAGATGCTCAAGACCAGAAGGCTTGAAGTCCCCCAGGAAATACTGCTTCAAAGCATCTTCTGGAATATAAACAAAAATGAATTCATAGGCAAGCCGGAGGGTTTCCCTCTGGAGGGAACTCAATGGACCTGCTATGGCGACATCTGCGATATAGTCAAACTGATATCGATAGATAGGGTCGAAAAGCTTCAGAATATCTGCAGCCTGACTTACACATCAGGCCTTGAAAACAGATTCATCAAATTTCTGTTTGTAGAAAACTCTGTGATCTACCAGTCGATGCCACTACCGGTTGGAACAGTTACGGACCGGGGTGATGACTCGGAAACAGAAATATCCTACAACGATTTCAAGCTTGAAGGGCATGTTCTTCAGGCTACGAGCGTGGTAAGAAAAAACAAACAGACTGAATCAGGAAACATCACTATTGAATTGTCAGGTCCGGAATGAGTATCTGTACATTATGCCTGAAATCCGGAAATACCTGCAATACTCCTCGTTTTCAATGCTGAAAAATGCATTGAAGCCGCCGTGGAATCTGTTCTTGAAAGCAGCTATGATTATTTTGAGCTACTCTTATTTTACAAATGCTATACCGGCAGCAACCGCTCCAGAATCAGCCGTTTCCTCCGCGATAATCGAATACATCTGATATCCATTTCCCGAAAAGAAATCGCAACCGCTCTGAACGCAGGAATTGCACACGCCCGAGGCGATCTTGTCGCCCGCATGGTTGCGGATGACATCGTGCACCCCGAACGGAAATGCCCCAGTTCCATTATCTCATCAGACAGCCGGAGTTAGAAATAGTACCCCAGATTGATATTGAATCTGTGATTCCACTGCAGATCAGGTTGACTATTTACCCCCAGGCCGGTTCCGAAACTGTTTGTCAGCCAGGGATGATTGTAACCGGAGGCTAGATCCACATACGTATAGATGGGCCCTGCAGTAACCAGAACACCGAAAGTATTCTGCTGTGCATCATCCAAGTCCTCATCCAGCTTGTCCATGTAGGTGTAATCATTATACACAGTGAAGCTTGCGGGTCCCAGCTGGAACGGAAGTTCGTAAGCCAGACCCGCTGTATAGAGTGTTGCATTGGTTGCCACAGGCTGTGTGTATCCATAAGCACCCATTATCACTTCATCCAGCGTATTCCCCTCATTGTCAACAGCATCGAATTTGTAGTAGATAGCATGAAGCTTCAGATTGAACGGTCCCTGACCGGCGTCAACATGAGCAGCTGCGGCATATCGGTTTCTCCAGGTATCGTCTTCATCAATGACCTGGTCATTATAAATCTGCCCATACTGGCCCGAAATACCCACCTCGACATTATCACCTTCGCCCATTTCAAAGGCATATGCAGCGCGACCGTTGACCTGGTTGCGTTCCACATTCGACGACTCACTGGTGGGGACCAGATCATAAGAGTATCGCCCCGCATTGACATCAGCACCCACTCCACGGGGATCGGCCTGAAGAAAGTAGGCAACAGCCAGATCGACATTGTTCCATGTATGAGTCAGCTTCAGACCCATATCGTAATCATCCTCAAATCCCAGATAGTAGGCGGTTGAAAACCAGTAGGAGTGGGATGCATAGGGAAGATCACCGAACGGCACCTGAGTAACCCCGACTTCCAGCTGTGTATTGTCATTCCAATTATAGCCCATCCACCCGTGGTGAATGAAGTGTGCCTGATCAGCAGGATAAAAACGGTATTCGAAATCAAGCAGAAAACCGGACTGCCGACCGGAGAAATTAAGTCTCCAGGTATCCCAGGTCATCTGCACATCACCTGCAGTTATGTCATCTTCGAAATCCTTTACAAAAAAATTATAACGCAGAGCACCACCGATATTTATTCCATCTTCCCCATCCTGGGCAACAACCGATCCGGCACAGAGTATCCCCAGCACACCATAGAATACAGACGCCTTCAGAACCGTTCTAATACGATCTTTCAATTTAACCTCCCTTTTTCAACAAGCTTGATAAAACAAAACAGTTGCAGTATGATCAATCAGCCTGTCGCTTTACTTCACTGTTGTTTTTACTGCTGAGACTCCTCGGGCGGAATCCAGGACTGAACAGTTTCCTCGTTTTCCTCTATCCACCTCAGGGCAGACTCATAGGGATCCGCTCCAGTTTCCTGATTCCATACCATCACCTGCTCCATATCCTCTGCAGTCCACTTGAAATTTTCAAGAAATGCATACACCCTGGGCTTGTCCTCCCTCAACCCCGACCGTACAACCGTGGCAATATATTCCTCACCACCGTAGACATTTCTGGGGTCGCCGAGATACTTGAGATCCCATCGGGCAAACTTCCAATGGGGAGTCCACCCGGTAACCACTATCCACTGCTCATTCTCGATCGCGTCAGCCAGAGCTGCAGTCATAGTAGCACCGCTTCCTTCAATAAGCTCCATCTCCTCTTCCAGGCCGTAGGTCTCCAGCGCCACTTCTGTTTTGGACATGATTCCGGCGCCGGGATCAATACCTATTATCCGTCCGTTGAACCTGTCGGCATTTTCGGCAATTTGCGGGATGGAATCGATATCGACATACGAAGGAACAACAAGCCCGATTCTGGTTCCTTCCAGATTGGGCCCGAGCACATCCAGCTCATCCTGAGTCTGAGAAAGATAACTCGCATGGGTCGTGGGCAACCAGGCCGCCACCATTCCATCGGCATCCCCTGTTGCCACAGACTGCCACATAGCCGCGGCACTCACGGAAGTAATGTTGACATCATATTCCATTTTCTCCTGTAGAACTGCCCGTACCACATTTGTACTGGCAACCTCTGTTGCCCATTCCACATACACCAGCTCAACGGCATCGTTCTGCTGGCAGCCGCCAAAGGTCATAAGCCAGACCAACAGCAAGCAGATAGTGAGAGAGAATTTTTTCATTTCCGCCTCCTCTGAATATTATTAATTAAGTTTTCTTGGTGGTGCATTACTTTTACCCAGATGCTGGGTGATCCGGTCGATAATCATTGCCACAATCACCACTCCCAGACCGGCTTCAAAACCCAGTCCGGGATTAAGACGCTGTATCGCTTTCCACACCTCCCCTCCCAGCCCCCCGGCACCGATCATTGATGCGATGACAGCCATGGACAGGGCAAGCATGATAGTCTGGTTCACACCGGCCATGATGGTAGTGACTGCAATGGGTAGCTGAACTTTTATTAATTTCTGGGAACCTGTTGCTCCAAAAGCATCCCCGGCCTCCACCAGCTCCTTAGGCACCTGACGAATACCAAGTGATGTCAGGCGGATCGCCGGAGGGATTGAAAAGATAACCGTCGCGAATACCGCCGAAACAGTACCCAGACCGAAAAAAGGGATCGCGGGAATGAGATACACAAATGCGGGCATGGTCTGCATGAAATCCAGTATAGGTGTGAGTATTTTGCTTGCGGTATTGTTGAGAGCTGCGAAAATCCCCAGGGGCACCCCGATGAAAATGGCGATAATCGTTGATACGAGCACCAGAGCTACCGTGACGATGGTAGGCTGCCAAAGGCCCAGATTCCAGAGCAGAAAAAGACCGATAAGGGAGTAGAATGCCAGCTTCCTGCCGATAAAAAAGAATATCAGCCCAGCTACAGCAACCATGAACAACCATGGCGGAACCAGCAATACGACTGATACTACCGCATCGATCGCACTTTCTATAAATGCCGAGATCGCCCTTGTTGCACCGGAGAATGTGGAGGTCAGGAAATCAAGCAGCGCCTCGACCCATTCACCCAGCGGTATTCTGAAAAGTGGTTCATCATTCATTATTCGCCACCTCCCCATTCGGCCAGACCGGCAAGAATAGATCCCTGCATCACTTTCCCCTTCAGCTTTCCTTTCTCATCAACTACCGCCAAGGGATACTTCAGATCAACTATTCCCCGGATGAGATCCCGTGCGGCCACATCAGGCGAAACCCTCTGCTGTTCATCATCTTCGATAATGGAATCAAGAGTCTTTTTTCCCTCCCTGGCGGCCTGTGAAGCCGCCTGAGCGGAAACAAACCCCCGCAGCACCCCATCCCTTGACACTACAAACGCGAATGATTCACCACACTCCCTCATACAGTGAAGAGCAGTGAGCGGTCCGTCTTTGACAACTACAACAGACCGTGCCTTTACCATCACATCCGCTGCCGTAACCACCTTGGTCACATCCACATTCTCCACAAAACGCTCCACATATCTGGTGGCCGGTTTGGTCAGGATCTCCTCGGGTGTACCTATCTGAACGACCCTGCCGTCCTTCATCAACACGATGCGGTCGCCGATTTTCAATGCCTCATCCAGATCGTGAGTGATAAAAACAATGGTCTTGTTAACAGTACTTTCAAGGGACAGAAGCTCATCCTGCATATCGGTGCGGATGAGCGGATCAAGAGCACTGAACGCCTCGTCCATCAAGAGCACATCCGGCTCCACAGCAAGCGCGCGGGCAAGCCCCACCCTCTGCTGCATTCCCCCGCTGAGTTCATCAGGGTAACTGTCCCCCCAGCCCTCCAATCCAACCAACGACAGGGTCTGCTGCGCTTTTGAACGCCTCTTGCGAGGATCAACCTGCTGTATTTCTAAACCGAATTCCACGTTCTGCAAAACGGTGCGGTGGGGTAGCAGACCGAAGCGCTGAAACACCATCCCGAACTTTGTTCTGCGGAATCTGCGAAGCTCCTCCTTGTCCAAAGAGGTCACATCCACATCATCGATAACTATCTTGCCTTCCGTAGGTTCGTAGAGCCGGTTGATGCAGCGCAGAAGAGTGGATTTGCCACTACCGGACAAACCCATCACGACAACGGTCTCGCCCTCGTATATGTCAAAGCTGACATCTGCTACACCGAGGGTGTGTTTTGTTTTTTTCTGGATCTCTTCGCGAGATGCTCCACCCCGCATCATCCTCAACGCTTCACCCGGACTCGGTCCGAAGATCTTCGTGCAGTTGGAAATACGGATTTTGGTTTTTGCCATAATCAACCCTGCATGGAGATATTTGAAAGTTATATAAAATCAAGCGCGGAACATATTTATAATTACAAACGGCATCAATGCCGGAAATCTGAAAACCACGCAGAAAAATGTTCCGACCGAAAGATCAGGGGAACCAATATAAGCGATTCATCCAGTAAGATCAACCCTCAGCGTGACTGCCGTTACCGATCGGACAGCAGCACGGAATCCGCGCTACTTGCAGAGGTTAAACATACTTAAAAGCAAAAACCCTGCCGTTGTCGTTTTCCGTTTTTTTTTCGTGAAAGAACTTTTTTTACATATCACACAGCGGCGGAAATTTCGACGAAAACGAATTCAAGATACTATGCTTCAGGTGAGATACGATTACAGTTTTTCGAAGACAATCTTTTATGAACCGATTCCATGCACGTTCTTCGACATATCAATAGCCCCCTGCAGCGGAAGTGTGGAAGGACTTGGAATCAAAAAGGGAAAGCTTCAGCTGCAGACAGCGGAAGTGTACAACCGTTTTCTCAATGAAAGGAGGGAAGAGATGAAAGTACCCCTCTTCCCTCCCGTTCATCAGCATGTCGCCTAAATCAGGTTCCGACCCTTTTTGCGGGCCTGTTCCGTAAGTCATACACGCGCCAGACCGCAAAAACGAAAACAACCAGCCCTGTGAAAAACATAGTCATGGGAATGGCCAGAACTGCCGAAAATCCGGACATGAAGAGAAATATCCCCAGTACCCCGTTTGCGATTCCCTGCCAGGATCTGGCTTTCCAGAAGCCTGCAACGGCGATCACTATCCCGGTTACAAAGAAGTTGAACGGTACGGCAAGCACAATAAAAAGACCGGACAACAAAGACCATAAGCCTGCTGCTATATTTACCCAAGCCTGCATACTACCTCCTTTTAGTCCTATTCCAAGCCGCAAAAGTGATGCCTTTAGCTGCTTTTTTCAGCCCTTCACTATCTCTTAACCGTTGGATACACGGCCTGAAACCGGGTGATGTGGGAGGTATCATCCTATACCAGAAAGTGAACGAGGAAGCCATTCATAGGTTGCCCTTCACATCCGGATCGGCCCCGGCGCAACGGCATTCACCCTGATCCCCCCTGCGTAAGGATGCATATAAACTCCTGTCCGAAAGAGAAGAACTACAGCCCTTCCTCCTTTACTTTCTCCTGCTCGATACCGCCGCCCTTCCATGGCCACCTTCCCTTGATCTCCACCTCCAGTGTAAAACTCAGAAAGGTACGGACCAGCACAATCCCAGCCAGAACTCCGATTCCCGCCAACGTGGGCTCCACCGTAACCGAACGGATGATATCTCCGGCGACCAGGAACTCAAGCCCCAGGAGGACTCCCCGCCCCAGCCGTCGCCGGAAATCGGCATAGATAAGTGCCCCGTCGACTTTTTGCAGATACCTGTGCCCGGCATGCAGGATGGAGAAAATTCCGGTCAAGGTGATGATACCCACCCCGAGGATTTCGATTACGGCAAAGGACACCTGTATGATGGTTTGGGTCATGTCGGTATGCTTCGGCCAGACGTGTAACATAAGCTCCGGTAGAGAACAGGTCGAGAATGTACTGAAAATGAATACCTGCAAAAACCGTGCGAGAAGGGAGATGCCCCGAGGTGATTCAACAAACAGTTATCTCCGGGGATGGGGTGATATGGTGGATGATAGGACAATTCTTTCAATAACGGAAAAAATGGTCAAAATTGTGGTCTACATAATCGTTTTTCGGATGAAATGGCATTATCTTTGTAGACCACTTGGTATAAGTGCTGATACAACTCTGAATCGAGGTACTCATGTCCATTACGTTCAAACCATCAGGTGTATATGCCCTGCTATTGCTTCTCATCGCCTGCGGCTCTCTTAACAGCAATGGAACCGACGGTGGAGGCAATGGTGGGATTCAAGACATGGTGGTAACAGACCTGGAGGTTCCCTGGGCCATGGACTTCCTTCCTGACGGGAAGATGATTTTTACCGAACGGCCGGGCGAGGTGAAACTCTCTTCTGATGATGATGTCACCACTGTGGGCCAGATCGAAGTGGCGGATGTGGGAGAGGCGGGACTTCTGGGAATAGCAGTGGATCCCGAATTCAATCAGAACAGGTATGTATACATCTACTATTCCTACAATCCGGATGAGATCACAAACCGCATCTCCCGTTTCACTCTGGACGATTCACTCCGGAACGAGACAATACTTCTGGACAGTATCCCCGGTTCCCGGATTCATAACGGAGGACGACTCAAATTCGGACCCGATGGGTATCTCTACGCCACTACCGGAGATGCGGGCAGTCCCGAAATTGCAGGGAATACCCAAACGCTTGGGGGCAAAATTCTGCGTATGGAAAGGGACGGATCGACACCTCAGGACAATCCATTTGGAAATTATGTTTGGGCGCTGGGATTGAGAAACCCCCAGGGGCTGGCCTGGCATGAAAACGGTACTCTGTACGCCTCCGAACACGGGCCAAACCGGCGCGATGCCATTCGGGAAATCGAACGTGGAGTGGATTACGGATGGCCGCAAACCTGTGAGGAGACTCCTTCGGTGCGCTGTTATACGGAATTCACTCTGGCTCCTTCCGGCATCGCCATTGTGGGAGACTACCTTTATGCCGCGGGACTGAGAGGAAATCAGCTGCGCAGGGTGAATCTTCAGAACGACAATGATGAAGAACTACTGAGCGGTCAGGGACGGCTGCGCGATGTGGTCTATCACAATGAAGTGCTTTACATTTCCACCAGCAACAGAGACGGCCGGGGGAATCCGGGACCGGAGGACGACAGGATCTTCACGTTGAGGCCGTAACGATTGAGCCGTTCAGAGTTCAGCGTTCAGAGTTCAGCGTTCAAAGTTCAGCGTTAGAAACGGTGGAGGATAGTTCTGTAGCAGCTATACGGTTCCGGTTTTAAGCTGTTCGCTTATTGGTTCACCGTCTTCTTAGCTACATATGAATTCACAACCTAGCTGCCGTTTGTGCCTTGAAACGTTGGAGAGGTTCAGGGTTCGGCGTTCAACGTTTTTCTTAGTGATTATTGCCGGTCAGCTCTGTACAGACTTTCAAAACAATAATGAGCCAATTCCCTGCCTGGAACGCAGATTCCTAAATCGCCGGCATCACATTTCCCCCGCACACCGGGATATATGCCCCGGTTATGAATGATGCCAGATCGGAAGCCAGAAAAGCAATCACATTGGCCACCTCCTGATCGGTACCCATGCGCCTGAGAGGAACGGTCCCCGCGTAGCTGTCGGTTCCTTCCGGTCTGCAGGTTCTGATTTTTTCCGATTCGGTCCAGCCGGGCGCCACCTGGTTAACCGTAATCCCGTACTCCCCCACTTCCCGGGCCAGCACTCTCAGAAGCCCGTCCATACCCCTCTTTCCGGCCACATAGGCTGATTGGGTGGGAAGCATCTGCATGGCACATTCGGAGTTCACCGAAATAACTCTTCCGAAGCCGTTCTTTATCATCCCGGGGACAAAAGCCTTCACCATCGATACATTATGCATGATACACGACCGGAACTGACTCTCATAGTCGCTGAGATCCTGCTCCAGAAGAGGTTTCCATGTATACTGGATAACAGCGTTGTTGATGATGATCTGAGGAGCACCCAGAGTCGAGCGGAAATGATCCTTCATGGCACGGATCTGATCATGATCTGTCACGTCCGCCTGAAACGTTTGCGCCCTTCTCCCCTTTTCTCTGATCTCTCGAGCCAGTTTCTCGGCCATTTCACTGTTCTTGTAATAGTGTATCGCCACATCAGCCCCGCAAGAAACGCAGGTTCTGGCTATGACCCGGCCCAGTTCCCCTGTGGCACCGGTAATCAGAACGGTTTTGCCGGTAAGATCGATTTTCACCCTGATTCCTTTTTTGATAATGATCGACTGTTAGAAGGTGAATATATTTGACGATCAGTGCGGGGGACAAATTCGGAAGACTTCACCATGACAGTTTCAGGAAAATACTCCGACCAAGCCAACCCAAAGGCGCGCATAAAAGCTGGAAAAAAGATCTCAATCCTTTTTTCTTATGAGTAAATAGAGGTGCAGAGGGGCCGCACAACTCATCCCGCCTCCCCCGATTCCTTTAAGCGGAATAAGAGAGTAATTCTGGTGTTTGGACAGAGCATATCCGAAGTCGAAAAATCTCATCCCACCAAAAAAAACCTGGCGGTAAATCTCGAGAATAATCACCAGTACTCGGAAACTCCCGGCATTGAACGCCACAGTGGACTTCCCCACCTCTCGTATTCTATTTTATGCGGCTATACATTCAGGCGAAGTACACTTTCGGGAGGAAAAAACAGCAGATGCTTACAAAACAAGACGCTTTAGATTATCATCAGGAGGGCAGACCCGGGAAAATCGAAGTAATCTCGACCAAGCCCTGCAAAACACAAAAGGATCTGTCGCTTGCCTACACCCCCGGAGTGGCTGAACCCTGCCGGGAAATACAGAATGACCCCAATGCCGCCTACAAATACACCGCCAGAGGCAATCTGGTGGCGGTGGTAACGGACGGAACCGCGGTCCTGGGCCTGGGAGATATCGGTCCACTGGCGGGAAAACCGGTCATGGAAGGCAAGGGAATACTTTTCAAGCGCTTTGCCGATATCGACGTGTTCGATCTTGAACTGAATGTGAAAGATCCCGATGAGTTCATCCGTGTAGTAAAAGCGATGGAACCCACTTTCGGGGGAATTAATCTCGAGGATATCAAAGCCCCTGAATGTTTCTATATCGAGCAGGAACTCAAGAAACAGACCGACATACCAGTCTTTCACGATGACCAGCACGGTACCGCCATCATATCCGGTGCAGCCCTGATAAACGCCGCGGAGCTTCAAAACAAACCTCTTTCAGAGATGAAAATCGTTTTCTCCGGTGCGGGAGCAGCTGCCATTTCCTGCGCGTATCTCTATGTGCGCCTCGGAGCAAAGATGGAAAACATCCTTATGGTGGATTCCAGGGGTGTCATCTACAAAGGCCGCACGGATGGAATGAACGAATACAAGGCACCGTTTGCGGCGGAAACTTCAAAACGCACTCTGGAAGAGGCGATGGAGGGGGCAGACTGCTTTGCCGGATTGAGCACCGCGGACCTGGTTACCCCCGAGATGGTGGAATCCATGGCGGATCGCCCCATCATTTTCGCCATGGCCAACCCCGATCCGGAAATCGGTTATAACGAAGCACGGGCGGTACGAAGTGACCTTGTTATGGCTACAGGAAGAAGCGATTATCCAAACCAGGTAAACAATGTTCTGGGCTTCCCTTTCATTTTCAGGGGTGCACTGGATGTGCGGGCTACGTCCATAAACGAGGAGATGAAAGTAGCCGCCACTCATGCGCTTGCGTCTCTGGCTAAGCGCCCCGACATTCCAGGCCCGGTGCTGGAAGCTTATAAATTGAATTCCCTGAGCTACGGCCCTGAATACGTGATTCCCAAGCCGCTCGACCCCAGAGTTCTGGTTGAGGAGAGTATCGCCGTGGCCAGGGCCGCAATAGACACCGGTGTTGCGCGAATTACTGACCTGGACTTCTCCGCATACAGAAAGCATCTGGAAGAGTTGTCGGAAAAAATCAGTCTTTAGAGTTAAACGGATCCGTTCATGAGAAGCATCAGTTACGAAAAAATCGTTGAAGCAGTGCGCACCATGTGCATGGCCGCGGCATGTGATCTGCCTCCCGATGTTCTGGAACGAATAAGGGCAGCCCGCGAAACAGAACCATTCGGGAGGGCACAGATCATTCTTGATCAGATCCTCGACAATGCCCAAATCGGAGCCAATCAGAGAATCCCCATTTGCCAGGATACCGGTTTTGCAGTGCTGTTTGTCTCCTTTGGTGATGAGGTGAAAATCGAAGGCGGAACGCTCAATGATGCCCTGAATGAAGGAACCCGCCAGGGGTACCGGGACGGGTTCCTGCGCAAATCGATAGTGAACGATCCCCTTTTCGACCGCAAGAACACCGGTGACAACACTCCGGCGGTGATCCATACCGATATTGTGAAGGGTGACAAGCTGGAGATCACCCTGCTTCCCAAAGGTGGCGGCTGCGAGAACATGAGTTATCTGGGGATGCTCAAGCCGGCGGACGGCAAAGAGGGCGTAATAAGTTTTGTAAAGGACTGTATCATACGTTCAGGCGGGAATCCCTGTCCTCCGGTAGTGGTGGGAATCGGGATCGGGGGTACCGCTGACAAGGCAAGCTTTTTAGCAAAGAAGGCCCTGCTGCGCAGAATCGGAGATCCCAATAGCGACAAACGCTACAGTGAACTGGAACAAGAGATTCTTCAGGAAGTAAACGCAACAGGTGTCGGTCCTCTGGGTTTGGGCGGCAGGAGTACTGCGCTTGCGGTGCATGTAGAGTATTTCCCCTGCCATATAGCATCCATGCCGGTTGCAGTGAGTCTCAATTGTCATTCCGCCCGAAGAGCATCTGTCATTCTGTAAGGTATATATGAGCATAGTACATACAAGAGCTCCACTGGATGATGACAAGGTAGCCGGCCTGAAGGCAGGCGACACGGTTTACCTCAGCGGAGTTATCTACACCGCCCGGGACGCGGCACACAAGAGATTGTCTGCACTTCTGGACAGAAACGAAGCCCTGCCGGTTGACCTGGATGGTCAGGTGATATATTACGCCGGCCCTACCCCGACGGCACCGGGGAGAGTGATCGGGAGTGCCGGCCCCACCACAGCTTCCCGCATGGACCGCTACGCCCCCGCCCTCATCCGCTCCAAGGGCTTGCGGGGCATGATCGGCAAAGGCAACAGAGGTGCAGAAGTAATCGAAGCCATGAAGGTATGCGGCTGCGTCTATTTCGCTGCCACGGGAGGAGCGGGAGCGCTCATCTCCACCTGTATAAAAAAGGCGGATGTTGTCTGTTACGAGGAACTGGGCCCGGAAGCGATTTACAGGCTTGAAGTGGAGAACATGCCGCTTACGGTGGCAATTGATGCGCATGGAAACAGTTTGTATGAGAGCGGGCCACAGGAGTACAGAGATAATTTTGGCAGTAAATCCGCTGTGCATGAGTAAAACGATTCAGACCTGAAGAGTAGAACCTGTCAGCACCCCCAGTTCCCCATTTCGATCTCATGCTGTATCAGTTTGCCATCAGGCATGAGCATGAGAATAAAGACTGAATCACCACCCCCTTTGGCATCACAGTTACGAAACTCTGTAAAGTGATGTGATACCGAGATAAGCGTTTTCTTTTTCCATCCTACAGGTGTAAACCAGTGCCCCGCTTTTGCCGGAAGCAGCCGCAATCACATTACCACCTTTGTCCGAAATGCCCCTGCCCCGATTTCCAATCGAATGATATTCCATATTCCAGTCGGAAAGTGTATTTTATATCGAAGCCGGAAAGAGAAAAAGATCTGTCGAACTACTCGTCAGAATGATTAAACCGATGATGCTCAATTATTCATTCCAAACAGGGAGGACAAAATGCACCGTACTATTCCGTTTCTTCTGCTTTTGACTTTCATCGCTTTCTCATCGGATCAGCTTCCAATCGAAGGCAAGTGGCAACAAAGGGATTGGAAGAATTATTCCAGAGACAACCGACTTATGTTCAAGAGAAAATGGTCACCCAAAAGGGATCAGGTATACTGGGAATTCAAAGACAACACTCTCACAACCTACACCAACGCCAAATGGGCTTACCCTTTCGTTAACCACGTGGATACGATACCCCACGGATGTTTTGTCAAACTTGTTCACAGCCTCGAAAAAAGCGATTCCACTATCGTTGTTGGGACCAGAGACACACTGGTTGTGCAATTTATCAATGCGGATTCCCTGGTGATCAAAGCGCCAAGCTACACCAAAGGCAAAATCGACAGATACAACCACAAGGAATTCAGGCGGATTGAGGTGATCGACTCATCGACCTGCAAGGGAGAATGAGCATACTAACAGTTCAATAGCCATTTCGGTAGGTTTCGGACCGTATCAGAATTCAAAGCTGACATGAAAGAAGATTGCTACAGCGCTGAAAGAACTGAAATGCCCGGTTCGCAAACAGTAGACTGCCATTTAAGCAGAAGACATGGGATTCAATATCTGAAGTAAAAGAAGCGGAAATGGAAAAATGCCCTCTCTCCGAATCCGAAGGAAGGGCATTCCATTCTTTACTCATCAACTAAAGCTGTTTCTTTCCACCGGTAGTAAGAAGAAGCTGAAGTGTGAGATCGTTGCTGCTGAGAGTTATATCATCGAGCAGTTCGATTTCTGCCGTAACCGTCACATTACTTTTCGATTCATCCTTGATCAATTTCAGGAAATTTGAGAAACCAGGATTGGAACCGAAAATCTCCTCGTTGAGATCAAGTCCCTCCAGAAGGGAGCCTGCAGTCACTACTGGACCCGCCAGACCTTCCGTTGCAGCGGTTTCAAGCATTTTAACCTGTCCAGCCCCTTCGTTGTAGTAGACCTTGATCACCACCCGGGCGTTTCTGTTATCCTGGATCAGTGCCGAATTCTGCACAGCTTTGACTTTCAGGTCCATAACCTCCACAGTGGATAACGCGATACCGTTCTCACTTACCTCATCCCGGATATCCTGAAGACTGACACTTTCGTTTTCGGTGATTTTGGTACCGGAGAGCTCTGATGACACCTCAAAAGAGAAATCGAGCGTATCGGTAGCCACAACTGCAATTCCGGAAACATAATCATCGTCACCAGTTTCGCCTTCGTTCCTATCCGGTCCGGTATTGGTATCACCCTGAGTCCCGTCGATATCCGAACCTGTTCCACCCGGAGTCGTGTCCTGATCGTTAGGAATCCCGTCACCGTCAATATCATCATCCTCAGTATTAGGAATGCCATCACCATCTATGTCATTATCATCAGCATTGGGAATACCGTCGCCATCAATATCATCATCCTCGATATTGGGAATCCCATCACCGTCAATATCATCATCCTCAGTATTAGGAATGCCGTCACCATCTATATCATTATCATCAATATTGGGAATACCGTCGCCATCTATATCATCATCCTCGATATTGGGAATTCCATCACCGTCAATATCATCATCCTCAGTATTAGGGATGCCATCTCCGTCAATGTCGTCATCGTAGATATCAGGGATACCGTCATTATCGATATCGCTCAGATTTTCAGTTTCGGACGAGCCGGGATTCCCCTTATCATTAAGACATCCGGACATCACCCAGATGACACCTGTACAAAGCAGCATTACGCCGATTCTCTTTGTGATACTCATGCAGCCCTCCTGTAACTGGTTTATACTAAACTAATTCAAGTTTGATATGGTTTTCAATTGTGTACTTTCACCATTACCTGATGGTAACCATCTCTATTTATCATTCCCTTTTGACTTGTAACTCAGGATGTTAATGGTGTTTGCAAAATCCGCGCCAGCAGTTCCGCCCAGCACGGGATGATATCCCAGGGCAAAACCCACATTCAGTGCAGCTTTGAAAGCATTTCTGCCGGTGATGGTCTCTGTGGGTTCCACTATGTCCCCATCCACATCGAGTGTGCCGGAAGGTTTCATATAAGAATGCTGCCATCCGGTTTCCAAAAACACCTCGATATTATCCCTCAGCTTGTATCCCCCGATTACTCCTAAAAAGTTGGTCAATCCGGAAAGCGAAAGTGTTCCGGTAACATCATCCCCCGGTTCCCACTTAACATTCAGAAACGTGAAATTTGCAGCCAGAGAAAGAGAAACGGGCAGATTGTCAGGAAGAAGGTACTGGAAATCGTGCTGAATTCCGAAACCAGGAAGGTGAACAGATATCCCCCCGATTGAGGGCATCCCCAGGTAACGCAGTTTAAGCTCTGTATAATAATAGGACAAACCTGCCTGGAGAGTGACGAACGGAAGAAGGCTCAGGTTGCTGAGTTGCTCTATGCCGTCGCTGAATGTGGGATCCTGCAGAGAGTCGATCACGCTGTAGTCCAAACCGATCACGTATTTGTACACTACAGGAGTTCTGATAGTGCCAAAAATGGTGGGTGCGGTGTAGTCCTGGCGGTCCTTACAGCCGTATGATTCTATGGAGGCATTGGATGAGGCCTGTTCCCTGCACTGAATACAGGCCGGGTCCACATAGGTTCCCGAGTACGCTCTGTCTTTTCCGCCGATATAGACAAGTGATATGGGAAGAGAGAAGTTGTAGCCGAAGAGTCTGTCCACACTGGCGCTCTGGTACCAGCCGGAATTGGTCATTTCTCCAAGGAGGGTGGCAAAGGGCAGAACATACTGGGGACGGCGCTCGAAAGCCTTGACTGTTTCACCTATAGGTCCGGCAAGTGAACTGCTGACCATCGTGGCAAGTATACCTGCAATGATTCTGTATTTTGTTTTCATGAATGTTTCTCCGATTTCGGGGGTTTAGTGTGCAGCCGTCTTAATATACCTGTATAGAGTTTTTCTGTCAATACACACAGGATAAAAGTGATGCACACTGGATACAGTGCAGACCTGAAGGTTCCAATGAAAGCGGCTTCTGAAGAGAGGTGAATTGGCTCAACCCGGAACTGGCCCATTCTTTAAATGGTACGCTCCTTCGCTTGCCCTTGAGAAAAAGTCCTGCGTCCCCGCGAACATTGCTACTTCAAGTGATTAAAAAATCATCTGATTAGCTTTGAATGTCCGGCTGCATCTGCAGCATAGAAATCTCCCTTCGATTCAGCGGGGATCAACGCCTCGCTTACCGCCATCGTACCGATATTGCATTTTTCGAATTTCGGGAAACCCCCAGCTTAAATCAGAGCAATAAGATACA
>JBKHHW010000060.1:0-17226 GCA_046538945.1 Chitinispirillaceae bacterium
CAGAAAAACGCAAACGACTCTATAGGTGCAATAGGCCAGATCAGCACAATTATGGAACAACTTGACAGTTTTTCACAGACGGTCGCAAGTGCGGTAGAGGAACAGAGCGTAACCACTAACGAAATTGCCAAAAACATCGCAGAAGCTGGTCATACGGCGACTGATATTGCTCAAAATGTGCAACACACTGCCGACAACCTCTCCAGAATCTCGCAGAATATTCAAGAAATAAGCTCCGGCACCTCCGAAATCGCCGGTGGTGTCGGCCAGGTAAGTACAAGTGCCACATCCCTGTCCGAACTTGCCGGCAGACTCAGGGAAATCGTAAGCCAGTTCAAAATATGAGAAATGAATTCAATCAGCCAAAGCGACAAACACTCATACATTCATTCATGAATCAGCTCCCTTCTGCACATCAGGCATTTTATCCTTTCAACATGGTCGATGTCGTAACCTCCGGAATCATTCTGTTTTTCATGCCCCTGAGCACACCTAAGCGGCCAACATGTTTTTCACTTGTAAGGATCTCAGACAGCAAACCCCCAAATTATCCATCTTTACAGCGCCGCCAGTCAGTACCATTTTCACCGCCTCCTCTACAGAGACATTGAGAGGACGAATCTTTTTCGAGGGTACAATCACCGTGAAACCACTTGTGGGATTAGGTGAAGTGGGAATGAAAACGGTGCAGAAAGAATTCTCATCATTACAACCTTCAACCAATTCCCCGGTATTGAATGCCACTGCCCACACCCCCGGGGTTGGATATTCAACCAACACAGGCCTGCTGAAAACATTACCCTTTCTGATCGCAAAAAGATTCACTACCTGGCGGGTCGCACTGTAGATTGAATTCAGAACCGGTATGGAGGAGAAAAATCTGTCGATTCTGGAAAGAATTGATTTTCCAAGCAGAGTTTTGACTAAAAATCCGAAGCCGGCAACCAGAACTACAAACTGCACAGCAATGAAAAGTTCCAAAAGAAAAACAGTGACCCATGATGATCGGAAAACCTGAGGTATGAAAAAAAGTACATCATCAAAAACGGAATGTACGAATTTGAACAGAACACTCACCACATACCAGGAAACCATCAGAGGAAGAAGGGCCAGCAGTCCCTGAAGGAAATAGGTGAAAAACCTCTTGTACAGACTGAACATTAAACAAACTCCGTGAGAAAAAGTTAGAACAGCGGAAAAGCTATTAGTGAACGAATCAATTCTGAAGGAAATCCCTTGCGGGTATGTTCCTTAGGAGGGGAAACATCCTGACGTTCCCTCTCATCCAGCGCTTTGAGCGAAGTGGTTGGAAAAAGCTTTCCCGCATCTGATTTCTGAACTCGCGTCCCCGGAGCAGAGAAAACTGCAACAGCACAGATAACTCCCAACAAAGCTCCGTCAGCCCTGAACATCCTGTCGATTATACCTTTACAAAGAAGCGTAACCAGCCCCCTTTCACTATGCATGAAAACTGTTCTGTCTACGGGAGTGAAATTTTAATTATTGCGAGCGGTTTCAAAAAAAGAGAATAAAAATTCTGTAACTGAGGAGATTCGGGTCGGCAATTCGCTATTATGTCGCAGTCTCGATATAGAGTCCCCGGTCCGCAAGAAGATTGCGGATCATTTTGGGAGAAACCGGTTTCTCCAAACAAAAGGAAGCACCGGAATCATAAACTACTCTATTGATACTCTCATCGGTGTAGGCGCTAACTACTATAACCAGTGCCGCAGGATTGCTCTGCCGGACCAGACGGACCAGATCAAGTCCATTCAGTGAGGCCATACCTTTCAAACGCAGATCAACAATGGCAGCCTGATAACGGTTGTTCCCAATCAGACATTCAGCCTTTTCCGAAGAATCCGCAGTGTCGACCAGAACGTCGGGACCTCCCAGAAGCTTTCTGAAGGCCAGCAGTATGGATTCCTCGTCGTCGGCCAACAATATTCTTTTCATACAGGAACCCCGCATCAAAAGTCGTGCCACTCAATTCAAATATTTATTTGTCATAGGGAATGGAAAAAATCATTTTATAGTCACACCACATCACTCACATCCCACCTCTCAATTTCCAGATCGAATTAACAATCATTCGGGCCCTTAGGCGTAATTGTTATGGATGGGAAATTCGTAACGTTTTTCCCTATTTGGAACGTCACATTTTTAAGGTTTATTTTATTTTCCCCGAGGTCTTGTATGAGTTTGAAAAGAATTCTGGTAGTAGATGATGAAGTGGCTATACTCCTCGCCTTCAAAAAGCTGCTCAAACGCCCTGAAGTTGACGTTGATACGAGCGAAAGCCTGGAGGATGCCCAGGAACTCATCACCCAGAACACATACGATGCCGTTATAGTTGATCTGAGACTTTCAGGCACATTGGGCCAGGAGGGGTTTGAAATAATCCGAACCACAAAAGAACATAACCCCAAAGCAAAAGTCGCCCTGATAACCGCTTACGGAAGTCATGGCATAGAAGAACATGCCCGTTCTCTGGGAGCCGACTTCTACTTTGAAAAACCGGTTTCCGTACGCAATCTTTCCATGGTACTGGAAAGCCTGGGAGTCAAATAGCTGCCCCGATTTCAGCAATGTCGCTTACAATCTGTTGAATATGCTGATCCTGCGTGCACCAGGAGCACATCAGCCTGCTGTAACCCGTTCCAATGAAATCATGATATTCCCATCCCAGCTTTCTCAGTCCTGCAGAAACTTCAGACGGCATGTCCAGAAAAACCGCATTTGCCTGGCAGGGATACTTCATCTTCAAAAAATCAAATTCCTTGAGCGCCGAATACAGTTTTGCGGCCTGATTATTTGCATGCCGGGCGTTTCTCAACCAGGCCCCGCTTTTTAAGAGCTTCACCCAGGGAGCGGAAATGAACCTCATTTTGGAAGAAAGCTGACCTGCCTGTTTGCACCTGTACTCGAAATCTACCGCAGGTTCCTTATTGAAAAAAACCACGGCTTCACCACAGGCCAAACCATTCTTTATTCCCCCGAAACACAACACATCCACTCCCGACTTCCAGGTAACCTCAGCGGGAGAGACATCCAGAAATGCAAGAGCATTGGCCAGACGGGCACCATCCATATGTACCAGAAGACCTGATCGGTGCGCCAGTTCACACAGCTCACGTATTTGGGAAACCGGGTAGACCGTTCCAGCTTCGGTGGACTGGGTGATGCTCAGAGCACGCGGGCGGGGATAATGGATATCTGTGCGTCTGGTGATTTTACGGCGTACCGCTTCCGGATCAGCTCGCCCCATTTCGCCGGGGACAGTCAGCAGTTTTGTTCCGTGAGAGTAAAATTCGGGGCCGCCGCATTCATCTGTTTCTATATGCGCCAGTTCATGACATATTACGCTGTGAAACGAACTGCACAGGGAAGCCAGTGCCAGTGAATTGGCCGAAGTGCCGTTAAACACAAAAAACACCTCGCAGTCAGTCTGAAAGAATTCTCTGATTGCATCCGCGGCCAGAGCTGTCCATTTGTCATCCCCGTAGGAGGGGACCCAGTCATGGTTGGCCTCAACCATTGCCTCCAGAGCTTCCGGACAGATCCCGGCAGTGTTATCACTGGCGAACTGACATCCCCGTCTGATTTTTTCCACATAACCTCCCTTTATATCTAACCGAAAACGCTCCTGTTTTTTTCGGGCACTTCAGTTGCTCGCTACACAATACAGAACGCGTCGTTTTTTTCCACTAAACCACAAAATAGTATGCCGAACCGGAGAGTGTATGAAAAGAGCTATCTGTGTCATTTTGGGAATCGTTTTCGCAATATCGCTAATTCTGGCCGGTGGAAAACGGCAGAACGGAACCACCGGAAATCTGAGGGCTATTGCTGAAATTTCCGGTTTCGGCGGAAGAACGATCAGCGGAACTGTAGGATTCTACGAAAACGAGATGGAAGGGCTGCAAATAAGGGGAGATATAACCGGTCTTGAGCCCGACCGTACTTATGCTATTCATATTCATGAAGCCGGGAACTGCGATACCCCTCAGGCTCCGGGGGGGCATTTCGACCCCGGTGAAAGCGGCACCCATGGTCCTCCCGGGCTCTCTCCGGGAGCAGCTCATGCGGGAGATCTGCCCAACATCACCGCTGGTTCAAACGGTGTAGCCCGAATCGACTATATCACCAACGCTCTGGGGGTGAGGGACTCGGATTTTTCGGTGATAGGCAAGGCAATCGTACTGCATGCAAAACCTGACGACTACACCACTCAACCTGCCGGGGCTGCCGGCGAGAGGATCGCCTGCGGAGTGATAAGCCGGGTTAATCAGAATGAGTGACCGATTCAGAAGCCAGAGGGCGCTCCCTGCTGGTAACGAATTTCCGATAAGCCGCCCGGTACGTTAAGAAAACGCCCAGCCCGACCAGTGTTCCGAAAACGGCCCCACTGGCGATATCCAGAGGATAATGCACACCCGTGTAGACCCTGGTATAAGCGATCAGTGATGCAAAAGAAAGAAAATAGATTTTCCGTTTAGGGTAGATTCCGCACAGCAAGGCTGCCTGGGCGAACATGTTCATGCTGTGGCTGGACGGGAACGAACGCGAAGGTTTCATACCCAGAAGAAACCTGCCCCCTTCCACAAACAGATCGGGATGACAGGGACGTGCCCTTCCGAAAAGCGGTTTGAGAATCTGCGAAGAGACAGGATCACTGATCGCTACCGTAACCAGAGAAAGGCCGATGACCACCAGAGCCTTTTTCTTCTCCACTTTATAAAAAAGCAGCAGACCTGCGATTCCTGGTATGATCCAGAATTCGGGATGAGTAATACGGACCATCACGAAATCCAGGACCGGATGAATCAATTCCGTATTGAAAATGTAGAAAAGGATTACGTCTATCTGCGTAAAGAACTCGATCATGAATACCCCGAAATCTAGGACTGGTTCAGTCTGAACTGCCGGGCCAGCTTTTCAACTTGCTCAGATGAGAGGTTCTGCATTTCAGCGATTCTCAAAGCGGACTGACCAAGAATCTTGTACAGCGAAGAAAAACTGCTGTCCAAACCCGCAAGAGCACTGATCTCATGTTTAACAGTTTCAATATCGCCTCTGGCCACCGGTCCGGTCAAGGACGACACTGCTCCGGAAGAGAGAAAGTTTGCCACCGCCTGGGGAGCAAGGGCGCTGATCACTTTGTTTGCCTGATCTGGAGAAACATCGCTTAGAACAAGCAACTTCTGAGCGGAGGCAAGAAGCGCCACAATATAATTGCTTAGAAAAACAGTAGCTGAATGGTATACAGGTTTAGTTTCCGCTTTGATTGTGAACACCTCTGCGCCTATTCTGCTGAACGCATCACCCAAAAGGGCCAAAGCCGCCTGCGTTCCCTCCATGGCACAAGGAGTTCCATCAAAGGACGAAACTGCTGCCTGAGGGTCAGCAAAACTTCTGACTGGATGAACTGACCCGGTCTCAAACCCGCATTTGGCAAGCGGCTTAAGGGCATCACTCGAACGGAAACCGCTGCAGTGAAATACCACTGTTCCAGATTTTATGCACCCGCAGAGAGCCAACCTCTGAGCAACAGATTCGATATGATCATCCGGAACGGCGATCATGATTACATCACCCGAACAGACCTCTTTTTCCAAAAGAGCGGCCCTGCCTTTTCCTATAAACGCGACAGCCTCCCTTGAACTCTCTGCTGTTCTGTTGACAACTGCTCCGATATGGAAAACTCTGTTCTGGTGGAAAAGTCTGCAAAGGGCTTTACCCGTTCTGCCACACCCAATGACCGACAGCTCCTTTCCAATTGTCTTATCCATGTTTGATCCTTCCCGATTCCCAGCGGCTCAGAAAAGTGGCGTCTTGTTCGGTTCCCCCGCGACTTCCCTCACATAGCGGGGAACAGCATATCCTGGAAGCCGGGCGCGCAGCTGTTCCATGATTTCCAGGCCCCGTTGGGTGCTTACCTCAAAATGCGATGCACCCCTCACCCGGTCAAGCTGATGAAGGTAGTATGGAACTATACCCAGATCTATCAATTTGGCGAACAGTTCCCCGAGTACATCAACACTGTCATTGACATCTCTCAGCAGAACGCTTTGACTGAACAGCATTATACCCTTTTTGGACAGCCGGTCTGTTATTATTCTGCTCTGCTGATCCAGTTCACGAGGATGATTTACGTGGAAAACAAAAACACAGTTCCGCCTCTTTCGCACCTGATCCAGAATATTCAAAAGAGCATCACTGAAACGTGAGGGCATGGTCACCAGAGCACGGGTATGAAACCGAACAGTTCCCACATGATCAACAAAACAGATCTTATCCAAAAATACATTCAGTTCTTCATCGGAAAGGCACAGAGGTTCTCCGCCACTCAGAACCACCTCGGTAATTTCCCGGTGATCTTCAATATAGCGCAATGCATCAGAAAAACCCTCCTTTTCATCTGAAAGCGCATGAGGTGTAAACGATCTGCGGAAACAGAACCTGCAGTTACCTGCGCAACGTTTGGTGGACATCAGCAGCACTCTCGAAGAGTACTTGTGCAGAAGTCCCGGTGCAGAAATCGACTGAAGGTCCCCTACCGCGTCCTCTGCAAAGCCGGCCCGGTCCAACAATTCCTCCTCCCGGGGTATAACCTGGAGCAAAAGAGGATCAAACCAGTCACCTTTTGTAATCTTCTGAGCGAAGCCGAGCGACACAGCAAATGGAAACAAGGGGGTGAAAAGAACAGGATAGGGTGCCTTTGCAATATCCAGGTCCAGAAACTCAAGTAGTTCGTGAATATCAGACAAGTTCTTGCTTTCGCGGGTTCTGTGCATAGTTTTCTGCTCGGAAAATGAGTCTCCGGTCCCAAAAATACATCACTGTGATAGACGTAATTTAAGTTTTGATCATTTGCGGGTTGATTGTTGACCTGCAAAAAAATTATTTAATGTGCAACTTATTTTCTTCAATATTCAATCTCAGTTTGCAGAGGTACATTTTATGGGAACAGTTAGTACGAGCGAGTTCAGGAAAAAATTGAAAGTCCTTATGGACGGCCAGCCCTATATGATTGTGGAGAACGATTTCGTAAAGCCCGGAAAGGGACAGGCGTTCAACAGAGTCAAGCTGAAGAATCTGATCACCGGGAGAGTGCTGGACCGCACTTTCAAGTCGGGTGAAACCATAGAGACTGCAGACGTGACCAACACCACCATGCAGTACCTGTATAATGATGGTGAACATTTCACTTTCATGGACACCAACAGTTTCGAGCAGTTTGAAATATCCAAAGAGCAGCTCGGCGATGATGTGAAGTACCTTATGGAGAATGTCGAATGCGAGGTATCCTTATGGAACGGCAACGTCATCTCCATCACCCCCCCCACATTCATGGAATTCAATATCACCTATACAGAACCGGCAGTGAAGGGTGATACCGCAACCAACGTTACAAAGAAAGCCACAATCGATACCGGATACGAAATCGATGTGCCTCTTTTTGTGAATACAGGCGACAAGGTTAAGATCGACACCCGTACCGGCGACTATTTGGGACGAGTTTAATCACCTCTGGTTTATAATGCCAAATACAGATTTCACAGTCCGGAATGCCCGCCTCAGAGCGGGCATTCTGCATAAGATCCGCAGTTTCTTCAAAGAACGAGACATTCTGGAAATAGAAACGCCCCTGCTCTCCAGAGGTGTTTCCACAGACTGTCACCTGGACGTGTTCTCCTCGAAATTCCATCCTGACGGTTATACCGAATCGAACAAGAGTACAACTCTCTATCTCCAGACCTCACCGGAGCTGCTGATGAAACGTCTTCTGAGCGAAGGTTTTCCGGATATTTACCAGATCTGCAAGGTGTTCCGGAACGGAGAACAGGGAAAGATTCACAATCCTGAATTCTCCATGCTTGAATGGTACCGTCTGAACTTCGGAATGCATGATCTGATAAGCGAAACAGCCGATCTCTTCCAACTGGTGCTCGGTCAGAAAACGATAACAAAAGCCACGTATCAGGAATTCTTTATCCAATGTACCGGACTTGATCCGCTTGAGTCCACTTCTGAGGAATTGCTGTCTTTTTGTGAAAAGATCGGCAAGGTACTCCCCCCCTGCCCGTCGAAATCGGACATTCTGAATTTCATGATGAGCGAAATAGTAGAACCCGAAATGCCCGATGACACACTTTTTTTCATTCACAACTTTCCCGCGGAGCAGGCGGTTCTGGCCAGACTAGACCCTCAAGACAAGCGAACTGCTTTCCGTTTTGAGTGCTATTTTGAAGGTGTGGAGCTCTGTAACGGCTTCGAGGAGTTGAATGACCCCGAGGAGAACAGAAGAAGAATGACCGAGGAGAACACAAAGAGACTACAGGCGGGGAAACCCGCTCTTCCGGTCGATGACAGGTTCATAGAATCTCTGGCCTCTCTGCCTCCCTGCTCAGGGAATGCGGCCGGCCTGGACAGACTGGTTATGCTTGCATCCGGAAGTAAGGAACTCAAAGAGACGGTTTCCTTTCCATTCGATTACTGCTGACCGGAGGACTTCCGGCATTTTCATCCCTCTCTCCCGCATGAAAACACCCGATTGCAGTCACTTGAAGACTAAAGCTTGTCGAAGCAGAAACTGCCATTCATTTTCTTCAGCTCCTCAGCCCTCACCAGAAGCTCCTTGCGGTTTGCCTCACAGGGGTTTTCCTTGTAAATTGAGTAAAGCTTCAGAAATTCATCCAGTTTGTGATTGTACGATTCCTCCAGTTCCATTTTTTCTATTTCCCGGCCAAGATGATACGCACTACCCTCACTCATCCTCTCCATGATCTCAAAGTAAGCCCCCGCGGCTCTGTGCAGTATCTGCAGCACCTCTTCCATATTCCCGGCCATGGCTTCAAAAACGCTCACCAGTGAAACACTCTTGCCCTGAAGGTGAGACAATGCGCTTGCCGCCAATTCGTAGTAAAGCGCGATACGTCCCTGATCCTCTTCTCCCGAAAGGACGATTCTTTTGTAAGAACCCCTATGCTCGTAGTCGTCAAATAGCCCCAGAACGACCAGACCGAAATCAGCATTGTCCCTGTAGACGATGTACTCATTGCGCTTCCCGGGGTGTGATTCGATATAAGCGCGAACATCCACATCAAAAGCACTGACATAGGATTTTGCATGAAGAAAGGATTCGCTGTTGGTCAGAAGCGAATTGAGAAGGCCGGCTATGTAGACATTGAGTTCCTGATCACACGAATGGCGCCCAGATTCCATCTTGAGATCGGCCCTGGCCTTGAGCACATATTCCAGAAAGAAAAACCGGGCGTCCCTTGTTTTGCCGTCCCTGAGATCGAAAAAAGGATTGAGTATCTGCGTTTTTCCCATACCGGCCTCCTGCCAAACTGCTTCTGCAAAAACAAAGCCCAACCAGACTGCTGTCCTTCTAAATTCTACTACATTACAGGCAAAATTTCTATTCCGATAATTTTTTGAAAAAAAATTAAAGGTAACCCGGATTCCTTCCGATAAATATAAGGGAGTGGTATATCCCATCATTCGCACAGAGGAGGGTGAAGATGATCAGGGAAGTCGGGAAAAGCCTTTTTCCCCGTTTGTCCAAAGCCCGAAGAACGCCCCAAAAGGAGCCCTCAGACTTCAAAAGCATGCTTAGGAAGCTTGCCAATGAAACTAAAGGTAATCCGGACGGGGACTCGGAATCGTATATAGATAATCCGGTTGCGAAACACCGCGGTTTCAAATTCCCACAAGAAGACTTTAGTCTGAGTGAATCGGTGAATATCGGCTCAGCCGCCAACAGACATGACCCAACAGACTACACGTTAAAAGGAACTGCTCCGGTTGAGGACAAACTTGCGGCCGAAAATTCCGACGCGAGTCAATCAGTAATGAGCGAAGACACGGCATTGAAAATAGCAGGAATGATCAAACAGAAGCTCTTGAGCGAGGGGGCGAAAGCCGCTTTCGGCAGATTCAATGAGATCAGTCGTACCAATGCGATGGTTCTGTTGGAATGAACAAAATCGCGCAGCACTACTCTCATATGAGGATACAGACAGCAGGTTTGCAGAAGCTGATCTGCATGATTCACGAAAAATCCCTGTTCTACATAAGAAAAGGTCTTAGCGAAGGGAAAAAAAGTGACTTGGAGAGGGCTCAGAATCTCATTTACCAGCTTGAGCTAGCTATTGACAGAAAAGATGACTGCTCAAGCCTTCTGGCGCAGCTCTATGCTCACTGCTATCATCTGCTGGACACCTGCAGAAAAGCAGACATCGACCAGGCACGGATACTCATGGAGGAACTCCGCGGCGCTTTCGAGCAGCTCTTCCGGGAAGGAAGAAAACTCAACAACAGCGCGACATAGTCACCTATTGCGACCTTCCGACTCTTTTATCTATCACCCGTTGCTTCACTCTGGAAAAAGGGCGCATTGACTGAATCGTGGCGACGTTCGAAATCAGAACAGGGAAACTCACCTTCGCCTCTGCCCTGAGCTGATTGACGATCTTCTCCACACTCGAAGCGGGAGCCGCGGCATGGACAGTTACCCTGTCCGAGGTGGGACTGTTGTTCTCGACCACTATCGCATAATCGTTCACCTCCTCCATACCGTCAAGAACATTCGTGACATTCAGAGGATACACATAGGAACCGTTGACCAGAAGCAGCTGCGATTTACGCCCAAGCACAGGACCTATCCGTGGAGAACCACGGCCGCATTCACACTCGCCGGGAACTATATAGGTGACATCCCCGGTTCTGTACCGCAGAAGCGGCATAGCTTCATTGCCCAGAGGCGTGACCACCAGCTCACCGGGAGTTCCGTCAGGAACCGGCTCGCCGTTCTGAGCGACTACTTCGATATGAACCAGTTCCGGTCGGGTATGAAGGCCGCCGCGAACCATACACTCGCCCATGGGTGCGGAAGCCTCGGTGAGATTGTAAACCGAATACACCTGAGCTCCCCAGAGCTGCTGAAGATCCCTGGATACCGAATTAGGGGAAAGATTCTGATCATAGACGCTTTCACAGGTACACACCAGCTTTTCTACTGAACTGTTCGGCACATCGAAACCCTTCTTTTCCAGATCCCTCGCCAGCTTCATTAGCTCGGAAGGTATTCCCACAAGCACCGTAGGCAGAAGGGTTTCAAACCTACTTTTCTGGATTTCAACAGGAAGCTGTCCGGCTCTGGAAACATTCCCTCCCAGAAGCATGGCACCATGATAAAAGGAAATGCCAGCGCAGAAGCGGTCAAGGCCATACATGATCTGAATCCTGTCCTGCCCTCCGACACCGCAGCTGTGAAAAGAAAGTGCTGCTCCGTAGGCAAGACGATCCAGGTCATTGCGGGAATAGACGTACAGAAGCGGCTTTCCCGCAGTTCCGTTTGTCATAACAGTCTCGACCACGGAAGTCACCCCGCCGCTGACAAAAGAATGCCAGTTTTTTGAAAAAAGCTGTCTTGTTGTAAAAGGGAGTGCAGCGAAATCATCAAGGGTCTGAACGGAGGATGGATCGATATCCTTCAGAAGCTCCCGATAAAAGGGGGATTCATCCCTGAGATGCTCTACATGGTTGCGGAGTGCTCTGATTGTTTTATCAATAATCTGTTCTGGGGAAAGAAACTGCCAGGAAAACTCGGGCTTGAAAAGCACGTGAAAAGACCTCCAAACTCCTGCAGCATTTAAAAAAGGGCGGATACTGCATGGAGAAAATAAGAACCATCCCGCTTTATTCAAAATAGTATATCAGCGCACTGTCTCAAAGACAAAAAAGAGTGAGAGTGTAAATTGAATTCTATACGCGCGGCCAGCGGGCACACTCTCTGAGACTCACAGCTTTCTGCTTTGAAACGATTATGTGATCCAGAAGAGGAATTTCCAGAAGTTTCCCAACTGCACAGAGCCGCTCCGTGATCTGCCAGTCCGCTTCTGACGGGTTAAGACCTCCGGCCGGATGGTTATGAGCGAGAATGAAAGATGCAGCTCCGCATTTAAGAGCTTTATCCACCACTACCCGGGGATAAATCACGCACTGGTTCACTGTTCCCTCGGAAAGGATTTCTGTTTTGATGACATGATTCGCGCTGTCCAGGAAAACGACAGCCACATACTCCTCCCTGCGGAAACCAAAGGTGAACCTGAGATACTCCTCCACATCCTTTCGGTGTGAGATCACATGCTGCTGAGTGCAGGTTTCATTCAGGCAGAATGCCATGACATCTCTGATAAGAGGGAAAAGGGATGCCGAGCGCTTTCCCAACCCCTTTACCGCACATAATTCATCAACGGGCGCATTGACAACAGAACTGACTGAACCATATCTGGAAAGCAGCTTTCTGGCAACACCCTTGGTGTCGCGGCGGGGTAAGGCATACGTAAGTACAAGCTCGAGAATCTCATGATCATGCAGCGCCTCAAGTCCCTTTTTCCCATAACGTTCATGAAGCCTGGCCCGATGTCCTTCGTTAGTCATCACGGGAGCGTCAGGATTTTCCGAACCCGGCACAACTGGTTTTGCGCACACCTCTTACTCCTCATCCAAGGGTTCACGTTTACATGCAAACAATGTCTGATCGGAAAAGAAAGAGAGTAAAATGGGTGCCCCGCGGACTGGAGGCACCGACTTATACTAGAGAGAAAAACTTCGAAGAAAAAAGGAGACTGCTACCACTCCAGGGAAAGACCTGCAGCAGTTATGCCCGCACCCACAGTACAGAAGATCACCTTGTCGTTCTTCTGCAGCCCCTTTTCGATTTCCGAAAGAGCAACAGGGATGCTTGCGCTGGAGGTGTTTCCCACTCTGTCGATATTTAAATAGAACCGTTCGAACGGAACACCGCTTTTCCTTGCAGCGGCTTTGAGAATACGGCCGTTTGCCTGATGAGGTACGACCCACCGCACGTCTTCAGTCGCCCAGTTGCTCTTGACCACCAGTTCACGGACCATGGTGGAAAAGCTCTCTGTAGCAAATCTGAACAGAGCCTTCCCGTCCAGACGGACCCAGGGATCGGACTCCGAAGAGTTGTGTGGAACCTCGTAACCGGGATATCCCCGCCTGGCCATGTGAAGTCCCGCGGAATCGGCACTGAGAATCTCTTCCTTTATGATATGTCCGCTCTGGTTTCCGCTGATTACGGTTGCTCCGGAACCGTCACCGAACAGAAAATAGGTGTCTTTGTCGTGTTTATCGAGCACCCTTGACTGCATATCCACAGCCACCACCAACACGTTTTCCGCAACGCCCGAAAGCACAAAACCCCGGGCCACCGATATTCCGTAAAGCCACCCGGAACAAGCCGCGTTCAGGTCAAAGGCGGGAACTCCGCGGATTCCAAGCTTTTCCTGCAGTATGCATGCAGTGGAGGGCATCACCACATCAGGAGTGGTAGTGGACACTATAATCGCATCGATATCTTTATTTTTGAGTCCGGAATTTTCTATGGCAATCTTCGAAGCCTTCAGGGCCATATCGGAAGGCTTTTCATCCGGCGCGGCCCAGCGACGTTCTCTTATGCCGGTCACCCCGAATATGTAATCTTCCGTGACGTCAGGAAATTCAGAAAGCAGCTCCTCCGTCTTCACCACCCGCTCAGGAAGATAGGTTCCGATTCCCAACATGCTGATGGTGCGCACGGACGGTTCCTGCTTTTCAGCCACAATGGCCATCTTGGGAATCTCCCCCTGTTCCTCCGGCCGGGACGGACCAGCCTTAACAGAAGAACGCATCGATTCATCACTGGTAAGAATCTTTGCAACCGGATTCTCGAAAGGCGTCGAATCGCCTTCTTCACAAAGGAGCTTCTCGATTTTCCCATCACATGGAGCCTCGAATTCGAAAGTGGACTTCGCGCTCTCCACCTCCGCAAGCATCTGGCCCTTCTTGAACTCTTCACCTTCGGCAACCATCCACTTTGTAATGATTGCATCTGTTTCTGCTGCTGCCTGAGCGGGAATATAAAGCTCAGTACTGAATTCACTGTTACTCACGATGCATCTCCGATCATCTTTTCTATGACCCGGCTAATTTTGCTTTTCTCCGGCAGATAAACGGATTCTAGTTCTTTTGCAAACGGAACCGGTGTATCCGGTGCGCTTACCAGCACCGGCGCGCACTTGAGATCAGCAAAGCACTCCCGCACCACCAGAGATATGAACCGATCTCCCATACCGCCCGTTTCACAGCTTTCCTGTACCACAAGCAATCTGCCGGTAGACCGAACTGAATCCAATATTGGTTCGAAACGTAACGGGTTTAATATAAATGGATTCCACACCGAAGCGGTATATTTCTGGCCGCTTACTGCTGCCAATACCTGCTCCACCATGGCTCCCATCGTCACAATAGTGATATCCTTACCTTCACAGTACTGCCTGGGACGGAACACGTTTTCCAGATTTCCATCAAAATCGATGTCCCCCGGTTTGCCCCAGTATAAAAGCTTATGCTCGAACACAATGCAGGGGTTGGGATCGTGAAAACCGGCTATCAGAGCCTCGTAGGTCTCCTGGGGTGTGACGGGGTAGAGAAGTTTCAGCCCGGGAAAGCGCGACCACAGACCCTCGAATTCCGCCGAATGAAACGCTCCCAGAGTGATTCCGCCTCCGCAGGGAAGTCTGAAGAGAAGTGGGGCCGGCTGGCCGGACCTGAAAAACCAGGACCCTGCGTTGACTCCCAACTGGGTCACCGCCTCGGTGGAGAAATCGGCGAACTGAAATTCCATAACAGGACGGCTGCCCGTCTGGGATGCCCCCAGACAAAATCCCACCGTACCCGCCTCGCAAATAGGAGTATCTACTACCCTCTTCTTACCATGTTTGTCGACCAGACCTTTACATGTTTTGAAAGCGGAGCCATAGGTAGCGATATCCTGACCGCAGACAAATGCTTCCGGATTACGGGCAAGTATGTGATCCAATGCAGTGTTTACCGCATGGAGATTGCGCACATTCCTGGCGCAGTGAGGCTCCACCGACCTGGATGAAGAAGACGAATACACGTCCATCGAAGTCGTTTTAGGATCGGGACGCTTACAGCCCATTGCGGCAAGCGCGACCTGATCGATTTCCTCATTCAGCTCATTTTCGTAAAGTGAAAGTTCCTGTTCCTCAGTTCCACAGAACTCAAGGTAGGCCTTGCGGGCAGAAATGAGCGGATCGTATTTCCAGTTCTCCTCTTTCTGCTCAGCGGAAATATACTCAGCATTGTCATATACCGCATGTCCCTCAAGCCGCAACGTCATGCACTCGATGATTGCAGGTCTGGGATCACCAGCCATTTCTTCAAGTGAATCCACAACTGATGAATACACTTCGTATGCATCAAGGCCGTCAACTGTTTTGCCGCTGATCCCGTACGCAACCGCTCTGTCCGAAAGCTTTTCACAATTGTACTGATCATTAACAGGTGTGGAAAATGCATAGCGGTTGTTCTGGACCATAAACAACACAGGTACTTTCAATACCGATGCCATATTGAGTGACTCATGAAACTGCCCCGTGCTGGTTCCCCCATCACCGATCACTGTCAATCCGAAAGCATCTTCCCCCTGCTTGCGGGCGGACCAGACACCACCGACCACCGTAGCCAGCATATCACCCAAATGGCTGATCATGGGAAAACGGCGTTTTTTGATATCACCGTGATGGACATTCCCCTCTTTGCCGTGAGTGGGACTCTGTGCATTCGCCATGTACTGACACATCATTTTGAAAGGATCCGCGCCGGAAACAAAATGCGCGGACAGGTCACGGTGAAGCAGGGAGAGCACATCCTTTCCAGGCCTGAACGCCATGGACATCCCCACTGCCGTAGCCTCATTTCCACTGGAAATAATGACAGTCCCTTTAACCAGCCCTTTGCGGAAAAGCTCCTTAAGTCTGTTTTCGAACTGCCTCGAAATGTACATGACAGGATAAGCCGTTTTGTAGAATTCCTCTTTGCTCAAGCGATGAGGAAAACGGGGAATGCCGCTTAAAAGAGCATCCAAATTCTTCTGTCCGGAGTTTGCTACTGCTGTGATACTTCCTCCCTCGAAAAATTCTCAGAAGCAGGTGCGGTAAAAGCCTCCACACCTAATGAATAAATCAAAATAATAAACGAAACCGGAAACGTGCGTTATTAAATTGCCGCAAATGTATCAGGCTTCCTCTTACTCAGTCCAAAAACCTGGTCCAAACCCCAGTTGAGGCATCCTTTGCCCAGCCGGCTCCTTGAACGGAAAAAGTGTTCAGATCCGCAGTTTCAGAAAACGCCTGCACATCTTCAAAGCTGCCCACCTCACTGAAGGAATCTGTCGATTTCACACTGCGCGCTCCCACCGCGGCGGCAATCCTGAGAGCATTTTCGGGGGTTTTTCCCCGTATGACAGACATCAGAAATCCAGCAACGGCACTGTCCCCTGCTCCGGTCGCCGACACGACCCTGTCCACTTTGAAACTCGGACAGAAAAGCTCCCGATCACTCCACCGGAGCGCAGAAATATAGGGATAGTCTTTTCCGGCATTATCAGCAGTTTTGAGGTACATGCCCCTGATGCCGCACTTAATGAGAGCTGCCTTGGCTCCAAGCCCAAGTATTCTGACCCCGAGCCTGGAAACGGAACCGATGTCCAGATTCTCCAACGGATCACAGCGGAACGGCTTCTGCCTGAAATTCCCGTACTCTTCTCTATCCAGCATGAAAAGAATCTCTTCGTAACTGGGCGTGAAGATATCCACATACGGCAGCACATTTTTGAGAATCTGCTCCCAATCGCATCTCCCGGCTTCGCTTTGCGGATCCGGAAGAGTCAGATCCATGGAGGTCAAAGCACCACTCTTTTTCACCTTGCGGAACATCCGGAGAAGTTCCTCTCCCCCGCCCCGGCGCATCTCTTTCATTATAGTAGGATACCCGAAATGGAAAATATCACCTGGAGACAACCGGTCACAGTTCACATCATCGGCGGTGAAAAAGTCATTGGCGCCTGATTCGTGAAGAAATATGCGGTCGAAGCCGGCCACCGACAGCACGATAGTGAAAGAAGTTGCCATGCCGGATCGTTTTGACAGGCAGTTTTTTGCTCCGTGAGAGACGAAGATGTTTTCCAGAGCATCACCGAAAATGTCGCAGCCGCAAATCGCCTGGATATCGGTGTCCGCACCCAGGGCAAGGAGCGCCAGCCCGGTGTTTCCCGCGACACCTCCAGCCGTGAATGTCACCCCCTCCAGGGTGAGAAGTTTCCCCGGTGAGAGCACATCCCCGATC
>JBKHHW010000061.1:0-17115 GCA_046538945.1 Chitinispirillaceae bacterium
CTCTGTTTGTAGGACATGCCGAAAGTCTTTCCGGTCAACTTTGCTCTTTGAAAAATGTGAAACCGTCAATTTATGTGAAATGATATATCCAATAGAAAACAGGAGCTGACAATGCGTATACTGGTTGTGGAAGATGATATGGTGAGCATCAAAATAATGGAAAAAATGCTTGAGTCTTACGGTGATGTGGATGTGGTTGCCGATGGGGCGGAAGCGGTGAGAATGTTCGATTCCGGTCTGGAATCAGATCCTTACGATGTCGTTTTTCTGGACATAATGCTGCCTGAAATGGACGGACAGGAGGTCTTGAAATCGATTAGGAAAAAAGAGGAGAAATGCGGGATTTTCGGTTCAGACGGTGTGAAGATCATAATGACCACAGCTTTGGATGACAGCAGAAACGTACTGCAGGCATTCCGGGCACAGTGTGAAGGCTACCTGGTCAAGCCGATTTCCAAGGACAAGATAATAGAACAGTTCAGAAAGCTGGATCTGTTGTGAAAACGGTTGCTTTGACAGGAGTGAAAATGCGACAGGTAATCGGCGTAGCCGACATGTACGTATCAGATCAGGCGGACGATCTGCTTGTAACCCATGCCCTGGGCTCATGCATCGGAATAGCTATCTACGACAAAGTGTCAGGGGTGGGTGGAATGCTGCACTATATGCTGCCGCTTTCAAAAGCTGATCCGCAGAAGGCACAACAGAAGCCTCTCATGTTCGGTGATACGGGAATACCGGCACTTTTCCAGAAAGCGTATTCTCTGGGAGCGAAAAAAGAGAACTTGAGAGTCGTGATGGCGGGAGGAGCCGAGGTGATTCCTGTGGGAAATTACTTTGACATCGGTAACAGGAATATTCTCATAGCGCGCAAGATGTTCTGGAAGAACAGGGTTATGATTTCTTCGGAGCAGGTGGGTGGACGCAGTTCCAGAACGCTGTATTTGGAAATGGCGACCGGTGATATGTGGATGGTTTCAGGTGGGGTCAGGACTGATCTGTAGAAAGGAGCATGTATGGGATACACGGTTATGATAATCGATGATTCGGAAATCATAAGATCGGTTCTGAAACGGGCTGTGGATCTTTCCGGGCTTCCGGTCAGTGAAGTAGTCACTGCGACCGATGGAGTAGACGGTTTGGAGAAACTGGAGAAAAACTGGGTTGATATCGTTTTCACAGATATCAATATGCCCCGGATGAACGGCATTGAACTGTTTGACAGAATGCTGGAAAGAAAAGATCTGAAAAACATACCCGTAGTGGTTGTCTCCACGGAAGGGAGCAGTCTGAGAATCGATGAATTGAGGAGCAAGGGGATAAAAGGATATCTCAGGAAGCCCTGCACCCCTGAAAGTGTGCGGGATGTCATTGTCAACGTTCTGGGGGAGTGGAAATGAGTATCAGGCAATTGAATGAGGTGGTGTCCTGTGAAGTAAGAAGGGTTCTGGAGCAGACTGCATATCTATTTACCGAAGAGGAAGCGGTTCCGCCCAGCTTTGATGGCTGGGCCAGCGCGGGAGTGTTTCTCACATTCTCAGGTACTCCCAGCGGCTATATCCATATGTGGACAACTGATGCGCTCATGGAAGCAGCTGCAGTGAATATGCTGGGGCTGGATTCACCGGATCAGATTACAAACAAGAATAGATTGGATGCTCTGAAGGAACTGCTTAATATTTCAACAGGACATATTCTTACCCGTCTTTACGGTAAAAATGTGCTGTTTGAACTGGGCATACCTGAAGAACTTGATCCGGATCTGCTTCAGGGCGATATCAAAGACCCCCGCAGCATCTGGATTGATGCCGAGGATGAACCGTTACTCGTCGTGCTAAGGACTGTATGATCAAAGTACTCATCGTTGATGATTCGGCTGTCGTGAGACAGGTTCTCAGCCGTGAACTTTCGAAGGCTCCTGATATCGAAGTGGTGGGGGCGGCTGTCGACCCCTATGACGCCAGGGAAAAGATTGTCAGATACCGGCCGGATGTTCTTACGCTCGATATTGAAATGCCGCGTATGGACGGGCTGGCCTTTTTGAGAAAACTTATGCAGCATCATCCTGTACCGGCTATCATCGTTTCATCCCTCACGCCCAGAGGTGGACAGGTAGCCATGGAAGCTCTGGATATTGGAGCGGTGGATGTGATCTGCAAACCGGGTTCTTCTTACACAGTGGGAGACATCACTCATAATCTCATCCAAATGATTCGTGCCGCATCAAAGGTGAATCCAGCCAGTCTGAAAAGTACGACCGTTAATAGAACACAGAAACCGGCACGTCAGTTCCTGACATCTACCACATCGAAGATAATTGCCATCGGCGCGTCGACCGGAGGGACTCGGGCACTTGAGGAACTGCTGGTCACACTGCCTTCCAATGCCCCGGGAATTGTAGTGGTCCAGCATATGCCCGAGCACTTCACCAAGTCATTCGCAGAGCGGCTTGACTCGATCTGCCAGATAGAGGTGAAGGAGGCACAGTCCGGAGACTCGGTTGTGAACGGTATGGCTCTGATCGCACCCGGAAATTTCCACATGGTAGTTAAAAGAAGCGGTGCACGTTATCACGTCCAGATCGTTTCAGCTCCCAGAGTGTTTCATCAGCGGCCCAGTGTGGAGGTGATGTTTAATTCCGTAGCGAAGTACGTGGGGAGCAATGCTGTAGGGGTTCTGTTGACCGGCATGGGGGCAGATGGCGCAAGGGGACTTCTTGAAATGAAAAGTGCCGGTGCGCCGACAATCGCCCAGGATGAGGCTACCAGCGTGGTGTGGGGAATGCCTGGCGAAGCGGTAAGGATAGGTGCTGCTCAGTATGTACTCCCGCTGCAGCAAATCGCTAATAAAATGCTTTCACTCACTACCTGATTTTAGAAGAGGTCAATTATTATGCTGTCGGAAGTGGTATTGGTTGTAGATGACGATCCTGTAAGCCGACATTATCTTTCCGGGCTGCTGGAAAAGCTGGGCTTCAATCCTCTTTGTCTGGAGGACGGGATAAATTTGACTTTTTCCTGCTCCTACTTTGCTCATGTGAAAGCTGTATTGCTGGATATGAATATGCCAGGGCTTGATGGGTACAAGGCTGCGAAAAGAATAAGAAAGCTCGACCGTAAGAAAAAGGGTTTCGACCGTCTCCCGATAATTGCCGTTTCGGGTATAGAGGGGAATGAAAAGAAATGTCTTCGCTGCGGGTGCGATCTGTATCTGAAGAAGCCTGTTCTTTTTCCAGAGCTGGTTGAGGCCTTTCGTAAGCTGGGAGTTCTGGATGCTGTTCCCCTACGATTTGCTGCAAATGCATAAAGTTACACTTCGACTCCGGCAAATCGATGCAAAATGTGAGCGGATGTGGCAGTATGTCATGTATAGATTGGGTGTGTATAAAAAATAAGACAGATATACAAAAATCAGAATCTCAAATAAAAAATTGCCGGCACCTATTGCTGCTGCGAGTCTTCGAACTCTTCGGCGTGTGCACTGGTGCGGCATCGATTGTCTTTCTTATCGATAAGGTGCTGTTCGTAGTTCAGGATGCACTGCACCGCTTCATCCTCACACCCGTCCAGTTCCTTTTCGCACTTCTCCGCAGCTTCATCGAATCTTTCAAGTCGCCTGAGTAAGTCTATGAGCAGGATTTCCTCTTCCGCGTGCGAATCTGCAAAGGTTAATCTGTTTTGGCGGGTTTTCAGAAAGAATTGGTAAGATTTTGCTCTGCAGCTCCTGGCACCTTCTTTAAATGAATTGTCATCACAGATCCAGGCCGCATGCAGTGCACACCACCCAGCCTCCGCCCAATCACCTTTGTTTTCGAGAAGCAGAGTATAGCACAAAAATGCATTCGCCGTTTCAGGGAAATCAGCACTATTTAGCTGTGAAGCGTAATCGGAACTCTTTACCACATCGCAAAAGGATGCATGTCCCGATGCTACATCCGGGGCACAGTAACCGCAGTGGATGCACCTTTGAATGCTCATGTAGATATTGGAACGCCCCATGTGGGATGGCCGCCCATCCAGGTCTCGTGATGAATCCATGGAAAAGGCAGGGCCGGATTCGGGAAACCGATTCTTTTCGCCGCAAACATAGCACGTTTTCTCAATAAGAAATACTGTAGTCATCAGATGAGTCCTGAAATTGATATTATGGCAACGAATTATTAATTCTACTATTCCGGGCTGCTGATATCAACCATAAAAGATCTGGTGATATCCTTGAATACCCTGATATTTTCATAGCTGAAAGTACTTCCTTGCTCGTTTTAAATTCCATTCTTATATTATAAAAGACACCCACAGGGTCTCATTCGTTATCCCTTTTGATCAGATTCGGTATTTATGACAGCGAGATTTCATTTTAATGAATAAAAACCCTCTATCAGCTGCTGTTCTTGCCCTGATCACGATTTCAGCTGCCGCGGTACTTTACTGGGTAAGCAGTTTCAACTTTCTTCTATTTCATTCTCTTGTCGAATCCTCTTCAGTAATAATTGCCTTTGGCATTTTCATTGTGACCTGGCATACCAGAAAGGTGACATCCAATCATTTTTATCTGATTTTGGGAATAGGGTATCTGTTTGTGGGCCTGTTGGATTTTTTCCATCTGCTTGCGTATCAGGGCATGGGCGTTTTCCCCCAGTTTTCGTTAAATGAACCAGCTCAGCTCTGGATTGCAGCCAGATGTTTGGAAACTTTGACCATTTTGATATCCACATTTTTCATCAGAAAACGACCTTTCAAGCCGGCGTATTTTCTCGCTGCTTACAGTCTGCTATTCGTGATTATCTTCTCCTCTATCACCTACTTCAGAATATTTCCCGATAGCTATACTTCTGAAGGTCTCACCACATTTAAAATCTCCACTGAATATGTTTTGTCTGTTCTGCTGTTACTGGGTATTTACCGCCTTTATCAGTTCAGGGCTTATTTCCAGCACTCAATCTTGAAGTTAATGAGCATTTCCCTTTTTGCGAGTGCGTTGAGTGAATTGTCATTCACATTGTACACCGACCCCTACGGTTTGATGAATGTTGTGGGTCACGTTTTGAAAATTGTGAGTTTTGCCCTGGTATACCGGGCCATTATAGCCATCAGACTGGAAGAACCATACAGCAGTCTGTTCAATGAGTTCAGGAGAAGTCAGCAGGAGCTTCTTGATTCAAGGCGCATGCTCGAGAGCAGGGTTCAGCAGCGAACAGTGCAGCTTGAGGCGACAAATGAGGAGCTTGTAAAGCAGGTGAGGGAGCGGGTAGAGCAGGGCAGAGCCTTGAGAGAAAGTGAAGAGCGGTTCAGGGTCGCTCTGAAGAATTCAAGAATAGTAATGGCTCATTGTGACAAGAATCTGCGTTATACCTGGATCCACAGTGATTACCCTGACTTCGGCAATGAAAATTTCATCGGCAAGAATGATCTTGAACTCGGAGATCAGGAAATTTATAAAGACCTTTGGGCAATCAAAGCTGAGGTGATGAAAAACGGTGCAGGTGTGGTGAGGGAAGTTTGTCTGAGAAGGAATAAAACATCTACCTTTTTTGAAGTCACCGCCGAACCACTGGTTGATACCGAAGGAAAAATCGAGGGTGTTACAATAGCGCTTCTGGATATAACTGAACGCAAGAAAATAGATGAACGCCTTCGGATACGTCACAATACTCTTGAGGCGGTGTATGCCATTGCAACCACTTTCAGCTCTTCGGGAAACACACTCTATGATCAGATAGTTCTGAGTATCGCGTCCGTTCTCAAGTCGCAGTTCGTGGCTGTGGGCCGAATCTGCGGAGACCGGGTTGAATCGGTCAGTCTTTACTATGATGGAGAATTCCATCACGGGAAGAGTTACAAGCTGGAGTGCTCTCCATGTAAGGAAGTATACAAAACCAGAGAAACCGTCCAGCTCAGGGGTGACCAGAAAAACCTTGATCCACTCTTCACCTGTTTTCTTAAGTCCGAATCGAAGTCTTATCTTGGGGTTCCGGTAATGAATAGCGAAGGTGAAGTGCTGGGATTCATTTGTGTTATGGACAAGGAAGAGAAAACATTTGCATCGGAGGAAGTGCACGCGGTGGAGATTTTTGCAGCTTATGTGGCGCAGGAGTTTGACCGGGACCGGGTTCAGAAGGAATCGCTTCACTCCCGCGAAATGCAGCTGCTCGGGCGTCTCACCTCCGGTGTCGCTCACGAGGTGCGCAACCCCCTCAATGCATTGATGGCGGTTACCGAGGCACTTTTCCAGGATCTCGGGGAGAACGAGGAATTCCTGATATATAAGGAGCATATCAGTTCGCAGGTAGAACGGCTGAGCCGCCTTATGCAGGATCTTCTTGAGATGGGTAAACCGTTTGATGAAAGCAGACGCGCGCTTATCAACTGTTCCCATCTGATTAAAGCAACTGCGGGCCTGTGGAAAACCTCTGCCCGGAGAACGCACACCCTCCGCACCGTGTTTGAAGAGGGAACCGAACGGGCCGGAATCAGCGGAGACTATACTAAACTGCAGCAGGTGCTCATAAATCTTCTGGACAATGCATCCCAGCACAGTCCAGCCCAAACCGAGATAGCGATTCATTTGGCTATCTGCTCTCATCAAAGGCTGAGTATCAGAATAACGGACCAGGGCTCTGGAGTTGATGAAAACGAGCTTAAGCGGATTTTCGAGCCCTTCTATACAACCCGGAAAAAAGGAACCGGCCTGGGTTTGTCCATCGTGAAACAGATAGTCGAATTCCACGGGGGAGAAATAGAAATCTACAATAACGATCCCCTTGAGGGTCTCACTGTGTCTCTCTGCTTCCCCCTTAAAGAGTGTGTGGATGATTCCAAAGAGCAACGCATGACACAGGAACACGCATGAGAGATAAAGAAACGGTCATCGGTGTGGTGTCGGACACTCATGGTCTGTTCAGACCTGAGCTTCGGGACCTGCTCAAGGATTCCGATTTGATAATCCATGCGGGGGATGTGGGGAGTACAGATATTCTTCAGCAGCTCGAGCTCATTGCTCCGGTCAGAGCTGTAAGGGGGAATACAGACCGCAGCCCCTCCCTTTACTTTCTGTCGGAAACGGAAATGGTTCAGATAGATGACTATCTGATCTATGTGCTGCATGATTTATCTCTGCTGGATATCGAACCCTCAGCTGCATCTGTAAGTGTGGTGGTTTTCGGACACAGCCACAAAGCATACATAGGTCAAAAAAACGGTGTTCTGTATTTCAATCCGGGGAGTGCAGGTCCGAAGCGGTTCAGAACAACTCCCGGCTGCGGCATACTTCGCATTAGTAATGGTGAGGCCCACCCGGTTCTTTACTCATTGGAGTAGAGTTCAGAGGTTCAGGGCATCTTCGATGTGCCAGATGTAAAACCCTTTCCGCCCTTTGCCGATATCGGAGGATTCCAGAAGTTTCTTTGCCTGCTGACCCTTCTTCTTGATGAAATGAATCCTTTTTTGATGATCGCTGTTTTTCGATGATTCTTGATTGAGCAGCAGTTTCTCTCTCAGCGCCTGGAGAAATACCGGGTAGAATTCGAACTCCTTGAGATCGACGGAATTGTCCGGTTCGATATCCTCCGGTGGCAGGGGATTGATCATTCTGTACTGAAGCTTTACCAGTGTGCAATATTTGCGCAGGCTGTGGTTTTCTTTGGAGAACATTCTGATTTTCTGTTTGTACCGTTGGTTCGTGGTGAAGAGAGTGAGCTTGCTGGGGTGGAAACAGAGGGTTTCATCCAGTTCCAGAAAAACATAGTAGGGGTTTGTGGGATAGCGCTTCTGAAGATTGGAGAATATGCGTTTTTTCTCCTCGACCATGTGTCCGTAGTAGGGTGACAGGAACTGAATGAGGTACATCTGAGCGACACCGTAGGTGTATTGACCCTCGTAAGCCGCCTTTCTCAGATAACCAAGCCCTTTTTCCAGGCTGATCTTCCTCCCCGTCACGTTGACAGCCGCACGTACCAGTGTCGGGGCCTTGGAAACCGCGCAGTAAAAGATTCCCAGTCCCAAATACCCGTCTTTGATCGAAGGGGCGAGCTTTACCTGCTGTTCGAGAAGTTTGAGTGCTCCCATACCCTCGATTGCCGATTCTATGGGATTCTTCGACATCTTGAGAGTAGCATTGAAACCTTTTATGCCAGCATGAATCAGCATATGCATGGTTTTCAGAGAATCAGGTGCCGAATCAGGGAGGGATAATTCAAGACCTTTCTTTGAGAGCTTTCTTATATCCTTCAGTAATTTCTTGTAGCTGCGGTTGTCGGAGTACTCGTTATTCTGGATACGGAAAATATTCATCGATACGAGCAGGAGGTAACTCAATGGGGGAAGGTCATGTTTTTTTTCGAGCCGCTGCATCTTTTTGCCGATTTTCCCGGCCTTTTTCCAGTTGAAAGAATAAACCTGCTCCACCATCGCCAGCGCTAGACGGTCCTGTTCCGGAGAGACACCGGGATACAGTTCTTTTTCCGGCTTGTTTTTGGTTTCCTCAGGAATTATCTGTGCGGAATCAATTTCAGCTTGTGTTGTGTCTTGCCCCAGAGAATCTGATTCCACTTGGAGCGAGTCTTTGCCTTTTCCTGTTGAATCTGTTTGCAGGGTGTCCTGGGAAGTGACACTGTCCTGTATAAGGCTGTCCGGCTCCGGTGTAAGAGAATCCGTCACACTGACGATCGAAGATGAATCCTCCAGCACATCAGTGTCGGTTAAGACGGAATCGGGCTCACCTGCGGTTGCTCCGAAGATGGTCAGAATCACAAACGTAGCAACTGTTGAGAACATTCGTATACGCATATCAGCAAAATTTCTTTTTGAGTACTTTAATAGAAAAATACTCATGGGTGCAGACCGAGGCCACTTTACTCACTATTTATTATACATTAGTTTTAGTCCTTAAGCTGCTGATATGCGTTTTCAAAATCCTGGTCCAGATCCAGAAAGTTACGCACGAGGATCGGATCGAACTGGCTTCCTGCGTTTTTTGCTATCTCCGCTTTTGCTTTTTCATGGGGCCATTCTTCTTTGTAAGGCCTTTTGCTTCTGAGCGCATCATATACATCCGCAATGGCTGTAATGCGGGCTGACAGGGGTATGTTCTCTCCGCTGAGTCCATGAGGGTACCCTCTCCCGTCATATCTTTCATGATGATGAAGGGTAATCGAGGCTACCAGCTCGAGTTCCTTATTTCCTTTGACGATATTGTGGCCCAGAAGAGTATGTTTTTTCATCTCTTCGAACTCTTCGTTAGTCAGTTTTCGAGGGGCAAGCAGAATGGAATCCAGAATACCGACTTTTCCGATATCGTGCATTGGGGTGAAGATCTCTATGTCATCGCAGTACTTTTCGGGCATATCCATGCTCTTTGCAAGAAGTTTCGAGAAGATGCCTACTCTGCGCATGTGGTTGCCTGTCTCGTTATCACGAAGTTCTGCCAGATCCGCCATTGTTCTGTAAAGCTGTACTTTGGACAGCTTTTCCTTTTCCCTTAAAATGGAGATGTCGATGGGAACGCCGATGAAATTGCAGATTTCCTTTTTATCATTGATAACGGTATTTATCAATAGCCGTACCCACATAAGCGAGCCGTCTTTTCTTCTGTTCACGATCACATCTTCCCACGTGCCTTTATCGGGGTTTTTGATACTTGACCACAGGTTGCTGAAGAGCTCTTTGTATTCCTTTTCAGTATACCCCAGGTTTTGGTACACCTTTTTGCCGGGATTGAGGATGTTGGGAACCTGTCCCATAACTTCCTTTTTTGAGTATCCGTACATATCAGAAAATGCTTTGTTGAGTTCCAGTATCTTCCCCTCGGTATCGGTGATGACCATCGGTTGTGAGAGGGCCTGGATGGCATTGTAGTAGAGTTCTTTTTCCTGTTCTGTCCTCTGGCGCTCGCTTATGTCCCGGAAAAAACCCATATAGTGACCATCGGGAAGCCGAACACACGAAATGACCACGGGCAGTTGCGTCCGGTCCTTTTTCTGTACGGTAACAGTTCCCTCCTGGGAACCGCTCCGGATGAGCTCGGTGAAGAATTCATCAGCATCGATTTCAGGGGAAATCACGTCGTGAACTGTCATTCCCAGCATCTCTTCTTTGGAATACCCCAGCAGGTTGCAGGCTGGTTCATTCACCTCAAGGTATTTGCCTGTTTTATCTGATACGGTAATGCCATTTGGGGCACTATCCATGTACTGTCTGAGTGTAGCTTCGTTATTTTTAAGAGCAACTCGGGATTCTGTGTTTTCTATTGCGGAAGCAAGCAGGTTGGTCAGAGAGTTGAGCATCTCATACTCTTCATCGATTTCCAAGGGGTTTTCCTCCGGTGATGAAAATACCTCGACGGTTCCTGCAGTTTCCTCGAAAACCCGGATGTCGCAATGCAGTTTCACTTCTCTTCTTTTGAAAGACTTGGAACAGAATACCTTTCCTTTATAGGTGATTCTCACCGAAGTGTCTTCAGGAACCTTCCACACTGAAGGAATCAGTTTGGCGGCTTCCTGAAGAATATCGGATACATCCGCCTCTTTGTGCATTAGTTTGGACATGTACAGAAGCAGAGTCATTCCCCTTACTCTTCTCCCAAGAGCTTCCGTTTTTGTCTGTAATGCTAGTTGGGAGGTCTTTTGTTCTGTTATATCGAACAGAAGGGCTATTACAAAAGGCGCTCTGGGAGAATACGCCTGAATCCTGAACCACTTCCTGTTTCTTTTGGAGTACTGTTCGAATTCTTCACTTCTTCCGCTTCGGACAATTTCACCGAACAGTTGAGTCCACCTCGCAGTGTCGAATACGTCCTGTTGTGGCAGTTCTGAAGCTTGCAGGTCAAGGAGGGTATTTTCATTCAAACCTGTAAGCCGTTCAAAAGCATTGTTTACTTCGAGAAAACCGAAATCAACAGGTTTTCCTGCATTATCCAGTATGATGTTGCATCGGGCATATCCGAAGGGCGCTTCGGCAAATGTGGTTTTTAAGAGGTTTTCGTCCAGTAAAGAGTTTTCTTCCTGCCGGAGTTGATTCATTGGTACTTAGCTTTCCTGAAAAATAGCTGCTTTCAGCAGCAAAAAAACTAGAGAATGGACTTTAGACGGTCAGATGGCGGGGTATATATGATGATAGCACACTTTGGTCTGAATGGCAAGCTTAAATTCCGGTTTTGTAAAATTTTCCGGCCGGATTTCCCCGGAGGTGAGTGATTGCTACGACACAATTTCACCTCCGGGGTGTCAGGTTTTCTATCCGAGCGGTTTTTTTGAAATCTCATTTCTCCTTTTCCCAGCATTTTTTGCATGGACTCCGCGGAAAGTGGGAGGCTGAAACCGCACGGTCTGTGTGCAATTAGTGGGTTTTGGATCAGCTTTTCCCCGAAGGTGAAATACTGACACGGTGCAATTTCACCTCCGGGGAACCCCGCTTAAGGCAGTGTAAACCCGAAGTGGCACTGAAACCCAAGGAATGAATCGGCTAAGAACTTTTCAATTCCATTCATTATTTTATTCCACACAATCATTCTTGGTCGAAACAGAAAAAGGAGACCTTATTTAAGATGAAAAATCTAACCCCCGGTCAGCGCAAATATCTCAAAGGATTGGGACATGGACTCAAGCCCTGTGTTCAGGTCGGTAAGGAAGGTATTACCGAGAATGTCATTGAAAGCATTTCCAAAGCGCTGAACGATCACGAACTCATAAAAGTCGGCCTCCTTGAAACAGCCGGTCTCGACCGAAAAGATGCTGGACAGGAAATCGCAGATGCCCTGGATGCGCACCTGGTGCAGGTATTGGGCTTAAAAATTCTTCTGTTCCGTCGTAATGCAAAAAAACCAAAGATCATTCTTCCGGAAGCCTAGTTTTTCATGAGCAGCCCCAACCGCCTGATTTTCCACATAGATATGGATGCCTTCTTTGCCTCGGTTGAGCAGAGGGATACCCCCTCTTTCAGGGGCAAGCCGGTCATAGTCGGTGCCAAGCCGGGGAGCAGAGGGGTTGTGTGTGCCGCCAGTTACGAAGCACGCAGGTTCGGGGTGCGCTCGGCAATGCCAATAGCGGAAGCTCACAGGCGCTGCCCGCAGGGAATTTTCGTCATTCCCAGGATGGATGTCTATTCGGCGGTTTCCAGGGAGATTATGAGTATTCTGGGATCATTTTCACCGATGCTCGAGCAGATTTCGGTCGATGAAGCGTTTTTGGATATGACCGGCAGCGAACGGCTCTTCGGTCCGCCTGTGGAGGTAGCCACAAGAATTACCGATTCCATAAAGGAACAGCAGAAGCTCACTGCCTCTGTCGGTATCGCTCCAAATAAGTTTCTGGCAAAAATTGCATCTGATTTCAAAAAGCCTGATGGTATAACAATCACCCCCTTCGATGCGGAGGAAATCTGCAGCTGGCTGGCACCTTTGAGTGTCGGAAAGCTTTGGGGCGTGGGGAAAAAAAGTCAGGAAGTATTTCATTCCATGGGAATCAGAACCGTAAGGGACCTACAGGAACTTTCCATGGATCTGCTTACCTCCAGATTCGGCAAAAACGGTGCAGCACTTTATTACCTGTGCAGAGGAATAGATGAGCGTCCGGTGGCGGAAGGTGAGCCGGCTAAGTCGATTTCGAGAGAGTACACATTCAGTGCCGACAGCAGAGATAAGGATGAATGGAAGCGGGTACTGCTCAGTCTGTCCCAGGATGTGGCAAGGCGGGCTCGCAGAGCTGGTGTGAAGGGATCAACGGTTGTCCTCACCTACAGACGACCCGATTTCAGCCGTCATTCCAGGCGGATGAGGCTCCCTTTTTCTACCGATATCTCAAGAATCATCTACGAGCAGGGGTTGAGAATTCTTGATCAGCTTCAGGAGGAGTGTTTTCGCCTCTTGGGTATCGGCATAGTGGATTTTGAGGAGAATCAGCAGACCGATCTGTTCAGCTTTGCGGAGGAAAACCGGGCTTTGGAAGCAACAGAGAGGGCCGTGGACCAGGTCATTTCGCGGTTCGGAAAAAATTGCATTTTGAAGGGTGCCGAAGCAGGGGAGCGGAAAAGCAGAAAATCTTAGCACTGTTCTCTAGCTCTTTTTTAATGCTCGTTTTATTTTGATATTCTAGTGATACAGGTTTAAAGATATTCTGTTTCCACAAGGTGAATCACCGACATAGTACTGATTCACCCGGGCGATTAGTTGAACGTTTTATCTTTCATGCATCACCAAATCGGATGTCTGCTCCGGTTCTGTTACGAGGCGTAAAGGAAGTATTTATATGATAAGTGTTGTAATCTCTGCCAGAAATCCAGTTCCTCAGTCCACACTCGAGAGAAACATCAGAAAAACAATCGGAAGCCCGCTTGAGCTACTGATGATCAATAACTCCAACGGAGCCAACGGTTTAGCCGCCGTGTACAATTTCGGAGCCAGCCGTTCGCGCGGTGACATACTGGTGTTTATGCATGATGATGCTTATTTCATGAATGAAAACTGGGGGGCTGTGCTGGAGCACTATTTTGCCTCAGATCCCTACCTGGGAATCGTGGGGGTGGCGGGAACTCAGTTTCTTTTCAACAACAACAGCTCATGGACAGCGGCCGGTCGTCCATTTGTAAAAGGGCGCATCATTCACGATCTTCAGAATGGCGACTTTTTCGCCACAATGTTTTCTCCTCAGAAGGAAAACGCGGAAGTGGTGGCCTGCAACGGGGTGTTCTTTGCGGTAAGGCGTACGCTTCTAAGTCAGTTCGGCTTCGATCAGCAGACGTTCGATTCATTCTATTTTCATGACTTGGATTTCTGTATGCAGGCAAGGCGGCAATGGAGGATTGTGGTTACGGGTGATATTGTCGTAAAGCACAGATCTACCGGGACTTACGATAAGAATTGGCAGTACTACGGCCAACGTTTTCTTCAGAAGTGGACATCGGAACTGCCTGCAAGCTGTGTGAACTACATGCCGGATCCGGTAAACTGCGCCCCTGCACAATGTGTGAACCTCAAGGGCAAGGTGACTCAGCGGACCATTGCCTGATAACATAATGATTTTCTGATAGTTAGGCTAATCTTCCTCGAACAGATCCAGGAACCGGTCTTCATACAGCTCGAAAAGGTTCCACCGGTCCAGCTCTTTTTTCAGCTCCGAGGCGGTCTCGATATTCTCAGCGGCCTCCTGGAATAGGCGCTCGATTCTGTCCATCACGAAATGGGGTACTTTGTCCTCCTGAAGCTGGCCAATTTCAAAATCCTCATCCTTGTTTACCGAGGGAAAGAATTCCTTTATTCTCTCTTCGATACTGAAAAACTGCTGATCCATCTGTAAGATGCTGTCCTCCAGTTCAGAGGTGGCTGGACTGAGATCCAGTATTCGGGATATGCTTTTTATGATTTCCAGAGAGGCTTTGGGGTAGTGAAGGTTGGCCGCGTAGTTTGGAATAGTGCCCAAAAGGCAGGCTGCATCCATGCCCCTGGAGGCGGCGACGCCCAGAAGAAGACCATTCATACCTGCTATATAGCCGTCAGGCATGGGGGAGAGTCCTAATGTACTGATTTTTGAAAACATACGAGGATTGTTGCTGGTGACCAGCACCTCTGATTGATCTCTGTAACTTATAGGGAGACTGAAAGCTGCGAAGGTGAATATATCTTGCGCATTGAAATCTCCAACCAGATCCAGCAGCATTTTTATTATGAGAATGCCGTCACGCCCCCCGAACTGGGCGTTGCTTTCGAAAATGACCAGATCTGGCTCCTTGCAGTGATAAAGCCGGCTGCTGGGAATCTCCGGAAACTGGGCGATTCCATCTTTGACCACAATGGATTCAGGGATGAAGTAGGGGCTCATATCGATTTCTGCAAACGGGACCGCGTTTAAGCTTCTGCGGAGGTAGTCCACGGTGATCAGTCCCACATTGCCCATACCAGGCCAGGCGGCAAGAACGGTAGGCCGGCCTTTGAAGGAAACATCCTCGAGTATTCTCATTTTTTACTGCTCCCGTATCGTAATATCTCTTTCTGCTGGCAGAACCAACCCGTTGTTCTTTCGGGTTTGTGATGTATTTTAATTCTGCAGGTTCCGGTGGTATTTACCCACCGGAGTTTCCCGTATAATCATATTATCAGTCTAGAGTATATAATGCTTTCTTTCAAAAACAAACTTATTCTTGCACCCATGGCCGGAATCGCAGACACGGTTTTCCGCCGGCTCTGCAAAAAAAACGGTGCGGACATGGTGGTTTCCGAAATGGTTTCTGCTGACGGTCTGCATTATGGTTCCCCCAATACGGAGTCTCTTATGGCGTTTGATCCGTCTGAAAAACCCATCGGCATTCAGCTTTTCGGTTCCGACCCTGACAGACTTGCCGAGGCGGCCCGTTTTGCTCAGGACCGGGTCAGGCCCGATTTCATTGATCTCAATTCCGGCTGCCCGGTGCTCAAGGTGGTCAAACGCAACGGCGGTTCTGCCCTTCTGAAAAACCCCAGGCTTTTTGAGAAAATCGTGCGTGCTCTGACTGATGCCGTTTCCATACCGGTGACGGTCAAAATCCGCTCAGGATGGAGAAAGCATGAATGGGTCGATGAAGAATTTGCGCGTATCGCAGAAGCGAGTGGTGCAGCAGCTTTGACCCTCCACCCCAGATCTCAGACTATGATGTTCACCGGGCACTCTTTTTGGGAACGTATCAGGGTTGTGAAAAGGGCAGTTTCTATTCCGGTAGTGGGAAACGGAGATATTTTCAGCGGCGAGGATGCACTTAGGATGTTTTCCGAAACCGGTTGCGATGCGGTCATGGTGGGAAGGGGATCGTATGGTAACCCCTGGATTTTCAAGGAGATAAGGGCTGCAATGGAAGGATGTGCATTTAGTGCTCCCTCCAGGGAAGAACGTTGTGCTACAGTTCTGGAACACATACGCCTCTTTCGCAGTGTGCATGGAGAACAGCGTGCCTGCGGGGAGATGAAAAAACACTCCGCCTGGTATCTCAAGGGCCTTCCCGGAGCATCCGCTGCAAGAAGCAGGCTAAACCAAGCGGGCAGCTCCGTTGAACTGGAGGAGATTGTGGAGGATGTGCTCACAACAAAGGCAGAAACGAGGTAAGTAATATGGATAAAAACAGGTTGGATGAAATTCTGAAATCTCTGTACGACAGAACAACAAGCCCGCAGCAGGCCTCGGAGCTGCTGAGAAATCTGCCTTTTGAGGATCTGGGGTTTGCCAAGGTGGACCATCACCGTGCTCTGCGCAAAGGATTTCCGGAGGTGATTTTCTGTCAGAGCAAAACTCCGGAGCAGGTTGTGGCAATCGTACAATCACAGCTGAATCATGATGAGACCGTTTTCGGGACCAGGGCGTGTTCCGAGGTGATCCAGGCAGTGAAGAAGGCGTGTCCTCAAGTGGAGTGTAATGAATCTGTCGGGTGTTTCTGGAAAAAAAGCAGTAGTTGGAAACCTAAGGAGCGGGTCCGGGGAGAGGTGCTGGTGTGTTCGGCCGGAACCTCGGACTGTTCGGTAGCTGCGGAGGCCAGGGTGACACTGGATGTTCTGGGTCACCCCTGCAACTTTGTGGATGATGTGGGTGTTGCCGGAATACACCGGCTCTTCGCTCATAAGGAACTGCTTGAAAATGCGTCGGTTATAATCGTAGTTGCAGGTATGGAGGGTGCACTTCCTTCCGTAGTGACCGGGTTGGTGTCCTGTCCTGTTATAGGCGTGCCGACCAGTGTGGGCTACGGATCTCACCTGAATGGGCTTGTTCCTCTTTTCGCCATGCTCAACTCCTGCAGTTCGGGTCTTACGGTGGTGAATATTGATAACGGGTTCGGGGCGGGGTGCGCAGCGGCTGCCATGAACAGTTTGGATTGAGTGTTGGTGGTTTGATGATCTGAAAATGCCCTAGTAGTGGCAGTAGATTCACCCCGGGGAAACCCCTTTTCTGTTTACACTTCACCTGCCAATTTATCCCCCTTCTATATAAAATACTGGCGAATCCAACCGATTTTCCTTATATTATGATTACATGTTCATGGTAAAAATGCCCGGGTCCACCGATCCCGACCCGTTCACCTTAACTGGCGCCGTCCCGAATCCGGATAATCCCCAACGCCCCTTTCGCAAGGGAGGAAACAGATGTCTGAACAAAAATGGCTGCTTGCC
>JBKHHW010000062.1:0-17088 GCA_046538945.1 Chitinispirillaceae bacterium
ATACAAAGATGTAGCGTGAAAAGGATCAGATCGTTTGATTTACACAGATTGTGAGGATGGCATGGGGGTTGCATTATGAGGCGGACCTTGAAAGGAAAATGGCGGCCGAAAATGTACTGCATGCAGATGAAAATTCAGACCAGAGATGATCAGCTCGATACGCTTGCGGAGATTGCCGATATTCTGGTAATCCGCCATGGCCAACGTGAAATGCTGCAGGATGTACTGGGGGTTCTTGATAGACGGTTAGGAATGATCAGAGGGACAATAATGCTCCTTTCTCCCTCTGGTGACAAGCTGTTGATCGGAGCTGTGAGTCATAGGAACAAAGCAGATGATCTGGCTATAATTTACAATTGGGGTGAAGGGATAACCGGCAGAGTTGTGAAAACAGGTGAGCCGGCTTATGTCGAAAGTATTTCTCAGGAGCCTCATTTCCGTGACCGTATACATCAGCGCAAACAGAGGAACGTGGAAGATGTGAGTTTCATCTGTGTTCCTGTAAAGCTGGGAGCGGAGGTGGTGGGAACTCTTTCTGTTGATATTCCTCTTTCGGAATCACAGTATCTTCACGAGCACGGGCGTTTACTGGGTATTGTATCCAGTCTGATTGCGGGTGATGTTCAAAGGCGCAGGACTGCTCTGGAGGAGAGGATGGATCTGGAACGGGAGAACCTGAGGCTGCGCAATGCACTGGGGGAGAACTTCCGGCCGGAAAACATGATCGGCTCGTCGAAACTGATGAAAGATGTCTACATGAGGATACATCACGTGGCGAAGAGCACGACGACAGTGCTGATAAGGGGAGAATCCGGGACAGGAAAGGAGCTTGTTGCTTCCGCCATTCATTATGCAAGTGAGCGGTGCGACAAACCCTTCATTAAAGTCAACTGTGCCGTTCTTAACGAGCACCTGTTGGAAAGCGAGCTTTTCGGGCATGAAAAGGGCGCCTTCACGGGAGCTGTCGCAAGCAGAACCGGGAGAGTTGAGGCGGCGGAGGGAGGAACCCTGTTTCTTGATGAAATCGGAGAAATTTCACCCCTGATGCAGACCAAGCTTCTGAGAGTTCTCCAGGAGAGAGAATATGAAAAGGTGGGCAGCAGCACAACTGTCAGGGCGGATGTACGGATAATAGCGGCTACAAACCGCTATCTGGAGGGCATGGTTTCAGATGACCTTTTCAGACAGGACCTGTTCTATCGCATAAACGTGTTTCCGATATATATGCCTCCCTTGCGGGAGAGGAAAGATGATCTGCTTGCTCTTGCCAATCATTTTCTAGACAAATGTTCAAAAAAACTAAAAAAGAACATACGAAGGATTTCAACAAATGCCATAAACTCCATAATGAACTATCATTGGCCCGGCAACATCAGAGAGCTTGAAAACTGCATTGAATACTCGGTGCTGCTCGCTTCAGAAAGTGTAATTCACTCCTATCATCTTCCGCCGACTCTCCAGATGCCCGATGTTAAAGAGATAAACGAGGCTGGTACGCTAAAGTCAAGGGTGTTGTCTCTTGAGCGGGACATGATTATCGATTCGCTTAAGCACTGCGGGGGGAGTATCTCGTCAGCAGCCGAGGAACTGGGCATAACACAACGAATTCTGCGCTACAAAATTTCCAAACTGAACATTGATCCTCATAAGCTGGTTCCAGGAAAGGAACAACACCAGTAAGAGGAGAGTGGATCCTTTCCGTTTACTCTTATATCCCCAGAAACAATCATCTCTCCTGGTGGACAGAAACGATTTTTGTCTGTTTTATCGCGACCTTGAAACCTTTTATATTTATTTGTAAAAGTCCTTCCATTTTTGTAATCTTCGGTTATTAAACTGACAAAAATGTAAAACTGCTGTTTTATCCGGTTCTGATGGCCAAAATATCACTTATGCATGCTGAAGATATGTGTCCGGGCAAATAAATGATACATTTATGTCAAATACTAATCTTTACCTTTAATGATAAAAAGTGCGAATCTGGTCTTTACAGGCCACTTTTGGCCCGAAATGATGCTTTGGCACAAGGCTTGCATTCTTTCTTGTCGGACAAACAAAATTATACTCTGAAAAGGGAGGCAAAGTGAGGAAAGTCGCGATCTACGGCAAAGGCGGAATCGGCAAGTCGACCACCACTCAGAATACCGTAGCGGGTCTTGCGGAACTTGGCAAGAAGATAATGGTGGTGGGGTGTGATCCCAAAGCCGATTCGACAAGACTTCTTCTGGGAGGGCTTGCGCAGAAAAGCGTTCTCCAGACTCTGCGTGAAGAGGGGGAGGATGTGGAACTGGATGACATAAGAAAGGTCGGATTCAAGGGTACGATATGTGTTGAATCCGGTGGTCCCGAACCGGGAGTCGGTTGTGCGGGAAGGGGAATAATAACCTCTATCAATATGCTCGAGCAGCTTGGAGCCTATGCTGAGTCTGTCGGACTTGACTATGTATTCTATGATGTTTTGGGTGATGTGGTCTGCGGAGGATTCGCCATGCCCATACGCGAAGGTAAAGCCCAGGAGATCTATATTGTCGTCTCCGGAGAAATGATGGCCATGTATGCGGCGAACAACATCTGCAAGGGTATCGTGAAATTTGCGGAAGCCGGTGGTGTGAGACTGGGCGGTCTGATCTGCAACAGCCGCAAGGTTGATAACGAGTATGACATGATAGATGCCTTTGCCAAGAAACTGGGAACTCAGATGATTTACTTTGTCCCCAGGGACAATATGGTCCAGAAGGCTGAAATCAACAGAAAAACGGTCATCGAGTTCGATTATACTCAGCCCCAGGCTGACCATTACAGAAATCTAGCCAAGGCAGTGGATGAAAACGAAATGTTCGTTATACCCAAGCCTATGGACACTTCGGAACTCGAACAGCTTCTCATTGAACACGGAATTGCCAACTGAACCTGGAGGAATGAACAATGGTAATGATCAGATCAATCGTGAGACCGGAGCGCAGCGATGCTGTCATGGCAGCACTTATGGATGCTGGATATCCGGCAGTTACCAAAGTGGCTGTCTACGGAAGAGGTAAACAGAGAGGGCTCAAAGTGGGTGATATCACCTATGATGAGTTGGCGAAGGATCTTTTGCTGGTGGTTGTTCCTGACAAGGAGAAACAGTTTGTCGTGGACACAGTGATGAAGGCATCCCGAACCGGCGAGAAGGGCAACTATGGGGATGGAAAGATATTCGTGTCGGCGGTGGAGGAAATCTATACCATATCCTCCGGAATCAAAGAAACCTGACAGGAGCCTGAAAAATGAAAGAAGTTATGGCAATTATCCGGATGAACCGGATGAATGAGACCCGGGAGGCTCTGGCCGACATCGGCATGGGTTCGTTTACAGCCAGAAAGGTGCAGGGCCGGGGAAAAGGCATGGTTGACTTCAGTATTCTCAAAGGGGCGCAGAATGGAATTGAAGAAGCCATATCACAGCTTGGTCAGGGACAGAGGCTTATTCCTAAAAGGTTGCTGACGATAATTGTTCCTGACAAAAAGGTTGATCTCGTAGTCAAAACAATCATAAATGTAAATAAGACGGGGAAAGCGGGAGATGGCAAGATTTTCATAATGCCGGTAATGGAGTCGATCAGGGTCAGGACGGGAGAAACAGGAGAAAATACTCTGGATGTGGGCTGAATCCGGAGTTTTGACAAGGAGAGGAAAAATGTCTGAACAGATTAATGAAGCGGTCACGGATATCCGGCAGGAACTGATTGAGAGCTATCCGACCAAAACGGCCAGAAAGAGGTCGAAACAGATTACAGTAAAACCGGATGGACAAGAGGAAAGCACGATCCAGGCGAACGTGCGTACGATTCCCGGAATTATCACTCAGCGCGGATGCACTTACGCCGGGTGCAAGGGCGTGGTATTGGGTCCCACCCGGGATATTCTCAATCTTACTCACGGTCCAATCGGGTGTGCCTTTTATTCCTGGCTTACCCGGAGAAACCAGACCAGACCGGAAAGTCCGGAAAATGACAACTTCATGACCTACTGTTTCTCAACAGACATGCAGGAGGAGGAGATAATCTTCGGTGGTGAAAAAAAACTGAAGCAGGCTGTGCAGGAGGCTTATGATAATTTTCACCCCAAAGCTATCGGTATCTTCGCAACCTGTCCGGTGGGTCTTATCGGAGATGATGTACATGCCGTCGCACGGGAAATGAAGGAAAAACTGGGAATAAACGTGTTTGCATTCAGCTGCGAGGGATATAAGGGAGTGTCCCAGTCTGCGGGTCATCATATAGCAAACAACCAGCTTTTCAAACATGTCATAGGCCAGGATGAAACTACAAAGGAAGGTGATTTTAAAGTCAATCTTCTTGGTGAATACAATATAGGCGGTGATGCTTTCATTATTGAAGACCTGTTCAAAAGATGCGGATTGACTCTGTTAAGCACTTTTTCAGGTAATTCATCCTATGACGGATTTGCCTCGGCTCACCATGCGGATCTCAATACTGTTATGTGTCACAGGTCAATCAATTATGTGGCGGATATGATGGAAAAGAAGTACGGGATACCCTGGTTTAAAGTAAACTTCATCGGAGCGCAGGCCACGGCCAAATCACTGCGGAAGATGGCAATGTACTTTGAGGACGCGGAGCTGATCGAGAAAACAGAGAAGGTGATCGAAGAGGAAATGGCCGAAGTGGAAAAGGTGCGCCTTGAGGTGAAGAGCAGATGTGAAGGGAAGACCGCGATGCTTTTCGTGGGCGGATCGAGGGCTCATCATTATCAGGAACTGTTCAATGAGATGGGAATGAAGGTTGTGGCGGCAGGGTATGAGTTCGCCCACAGAGACGACTACGAAGGGCGCAGAATTCTTCCCAGCATAAAAGTCGATGCCGACAGCAGAAATATCGAGGAGCTTACCGTTGAGCCGGATCCGGATCTTTATAGACCGAGGAAAAACAAAGCCGATCTCGAGCGGTTGGCGAAAAAAGGTATGACTTTCAACGACTATGACGGAATGATACCGGACATGGAATCCGGAGCAGTAATCATTGACGACATCAGTCATTACGAAACCGATAAACTTATTGAAAAATACAAACCGGATGTCTTCTGTGCGGGTATCAAGGAGAAATACGCAATTCAGAAAATGGGAATCCCCTGCAAACAACTTCACAGCTACGATTACGGGGGACCTTTCGCCGGCTTCAAGGGGGCGATCAATTTCTATAGAGAAATCGACCGGATGGTAAACACATCCGTATGGAAGCTTCTGAAAGCGCCCTGGCAGAAGGATCCTCAACTGAACGCAAATCTGGTCAGCAAATAATCTGTAGCTAACAAGCTGAAAGGAGTAGGACAATGCTTCTTCGACACACGAATTCGAATATAAAAGAGCGCAAAGCCCTAATGGTAAACCCTGCAAAGACTTGCCAACCCATAGGTGCGATGTACGCCGCCTTGGGACTGCACGGGTGTCTTCCTCATAGTCACGGATCTCAGGGTTGCTGCGCCTATCACCGCAGTACTCTGACCCGTCATTACAAGGAGCCTATCATGGCTGCTACAAGTTCCTTTACTGAAGGGGCCGCGGTTTTCGGCGGGCAGGCCAACCTTCTTGAAGCCATCACTAACATATTCGCCATTTACGATCCGAATATTTTAGCTGTTCACACCACATGCCTTTCGGAAACTATAGGCGATGATGTCAACCAGATCGTTGGAAAGGCAAGAGAGGAAGGGCGTATTCCTGAAGGTAAGCACGTTATTTATGCGAGTACTCCCTCTTATGCGGGGTCTCACGTGACGGGATTTTCTTCGATGGTGAAGGCTATGGTGACATCCTTTTGCGAATCCACCGGAGTACAGACAAATACCATCAACGTAATTCCCGGATGGGTGGAACCTTCCGATATGAGAGAAATCAGGTCCATTGCCGCACAGATGGGTATCGATATTATCATGTTTCCGGACACAAGCGATATTCTCGATGCACCCCAGACCGGAAATCATCACATGTACCCCAAGGGCGGAGCGACCCCTGAAGACATCCGTCGCGCAGGAGACAGTAAGCTGACAATTGCTCTTGGCCCCATCGCTTCCGGAGCAGCTGCCCGAGCCCTGGATACAAAATGCAAAGTTCCTTGTGAACTGATCGGATTACCGATAGGACTTTTGGCAACAGACAGGTTCATTGATATGCTGAGAATCAAGGGTGGTGTATCCGTACCTGATGCCATTACGGATCAAAGAGGACGGATGGTAGATCTCATAACCGATATGAGTCAGTATTTCTACAATAAAAGAGTGGCTATGTTCGGAGATCCTGACCAGATGGTCTCACTTGGCGAATTTCTTGTCACACTGGGAATGAAACCTGTGTATGTGGTTACCGGAACCCCTGGAAAGAAATTCGAAAAAAGAATGAGAGAGGTCCTCGGATCTGAAGCGGAAGATGCGAAAATTGCCGCCTCTTCCGATACTTACCTGCTGCATCAGTGGATAAAAAACGAACCGGTGGATCTGATAATCGGAAATACGTACGGCAAGTATATTGCCAGGGATGAGAACATTCCCTTCGTCAGATTCGGCTTTCCGATTCTCGATCGTATAGGACACAGCTATTTTCCGACAGTAGGCTACAGCGGAGCTATGCGTCTGGCGGAAAAGATTCTGGATGCACTTATGGATAAACAGGACAGGGAATCACCTGAAGAGTCTTTTGAACTGGTCATGTGAAATATAATGAAAATTAGGAGGTGCCCATAAAAGACCAGTACCGTTGCCGTATCGTTTGCTTTTCCGGCAGAACATATTCTTCACAAGTCTGATGTTTCTAAGGGAAAAACCAGCAGAGCCGATCGGGACACGCACAAGGTCCGGAGGTTAACCACACAGATTGCGGACATACGGCATACGGTACTATTTATAACGAGTGTCTTAGATGGTGAAAACGAAAACGTGGAGATGAAAATGGCAGCAATACTTGAAGATCGTAGAAATCAGATTGCCGAAGCAGGAGATACGAAGAATCTGGAGTGTGAGAAACCCAGTGCTGCCGGTTCGGTAAGTCAGAGGGCATGTGTGTTCTGCGGATCCCGGGTGGTGCTGTACCCTATCACAGATGCGCTTCATCTGGTCCACGGACCTGCGGGTTGTGCTGCTTACACATGGGATATACGGGGGGCTCTGTCAAGTGGAGAACAGCTGCATCGCAATAGCTTCAGCACTGATCTTAGGGAAAAGGAAGTAATATACGGAGGGGAAACAAAGCTGAAGAATGCCCTGAATGAACTCATAGACCGGTTCAGTCCCGCTGCTGCTTTTGTCTACTCGACTTGTATTTCGGGCATTATCGGAGATGATATCGGATCAGTATGCAGAGATGTAAGTGCACAAAAGGCGATACCTGTCATACCGGTTGAATCAGAAGGTTTCAAGGGTACAAAGAAAGACGGATACCTGGCGGCATGTACCGCTCTTTTCAGGCTGATTGCCAAGCCGGAGGTGAAAACGCCTCTGAGTATAAATATAATTGGTGATTTCAACGTAGCCGGTGAATCGTGGATTATCGAAAGTTATTACCGGCGGATGGGAATAAACGTCCAGTCTGTTATGACCGGAGACGGTAAAGTGGAGAAAATCGCTTCCAGTGCTTCGGCGATGCTCAATGTCGTTCAGTGCAGCGGGTCGATGATACATCTGGCCAGGATGATGAAGGAAAAGTACGGAATACCATTTATGAGAGTGTCATATTTTGGCATTGAAGATACCGCGGATGCACTTTACAAAGTCGCAGATCACTTCGGGAACGAGGAAGTGAAAATCAGGACTCAGGAACTGGTGAAGAGTGAAACTGACAGAATCTTACCTCTGTTGAAAAAATGGAAAAGTGAACTGAAAGATCGTAAAGCGGCTTTGTATGTGGGGGGTGCATTCAAGGCAATTTCTCTGGTCAAAGCGCTTCGTCATCTGGGAATGAAGGTAGTCATGGCAGGAACCCAGACAGGAAACAAGGACGACTACAATGTACTGAGAAACGTTTGTGATGAGGATACGGTAATACTGGATGATTCTAATCCATCTGAAATGTCACGTTACCTTGTTGAAAGGAATGTGGATCTTTTCATAGGAGGTGTAAAGGAAAGACCGATTGCATATAAACTCGGAATCGGATTCTGTGATCATAATCACGAACGGAAAATTCCGCTTGCCGGATTTGAAGGTATGGAGGCTTTCGGCCGTGAAGTGTATGCTACTGTAATGAGTCCTGTCTGGAAGTTTCATCCAAGAAATAGAAACTGCATACTATAACCCGATCAGGAGAGATAAAGTGAACGGGAAAATCAAAACCAGAACGTCCTCTGCAGCTGTCAATACCTGCAGGCTCTGTGCTCCTCTCGGAGCCTCGATGGCATTCAAAGGAGTGCAGGAGGCTATATCTCTTTTACACGGATCTCAGGGATGTGCCACATACATCCGCAGATATATGATCAGTCATTACAGGGAACCAATCGATATTGCCTCCTCCAGCATAAGTGAGGAAGCCACCATTTTTGGAGGGGACGAGAACCTCATAAAGGCACTGGAGAACATAACGACCGTTTATCACCCCAGGCTGATAGGGGTAGCCACTACATGTCTGACCGAGACTATTGGTGAGGATACCGAATCTTCAGTACGGAAATTTCTTGCAAGACAAATGAATGAAAAGCCGTTTATTATAAACGTGTCAACCCCCTCCTATTGTGCCAACTACACAGACGGTTTCAATGCCACTGTAAAAGCACTGGTGGCGACTCTGGCGTCAACCGGTGAGCATACGAACCGAATAAATATTCTGCCCGGTTCTCTATCACCAGCCGACTACCGTCACATAAAGGAGATAGTGACTGATTTCGGGCTTCCTTATATACTGCTGCCGGATTATTCAGAGACCCTTGATGGTGAAAGCTGGGCTGAGTATCACCATATTGCAAAAGGAGGCACAACTGTTCTTTCGATAAAGGATATGGGCCGGGCAGCAGCGACTATCGAATTTACCATCTGCCGGGATAAAAAGGAGACTGCTTCGGAGTTTCTCAAGGGTAGCTGCAACGTGCCTTCGATTCAACTCATGACTCCCATAGGTGTAGATGCTGTTGACGAATTCATGGCCGTGCTTCAGAAACTCAGTGGCAGCCAAATTCCGGAAAAGATTGCAAAGGAGCGCGGAAGACTTATCGACTCCTATATGGATGCCCACAAGTACTGCTTCGGGAAGAAGGCCGCTGTCATCGGAGAAGAAGAACTGGTGATATCAATCGCCAAATTCCTTTCTGAAACGGGAATGGTTCCGGTGCTGTGTGCTTCTTCCTGCAAAAAAGAAAGACTGCAGAATGCAATTAACGCCTATCTTCCTGAAATCGCATCAGAAATCACTGTCCTTGAAGAAACTGATTATGATGAATTCGATCAGTGCATGAAGAAATGCGAAGCAGATATAATAATCGGCAGCAGTAAAGCCTACAAAACCGCCAGAAATGCCGATATACCACTTGTTAGGGTCGGATTTCCGATCCATGACAGATTCGGAGGACAAAGATTGTTGCACGTCGGATACCGGGGAACCCAATACCTGTTCGACAATATCGTCAATGCGCTTTTAAATAAAACACAGGAATCATCTGAACTTGGGTACAGTTACCTGTGAACAGAAACGGAGTGTAGTATGGACCTGACGAAACATCCCTGCTTTAATGAAAATTCCCGGCTGCAGTACGGGAGAGTACACCTTCCTGTTGCCGCCAAATGCAATGTTCAGTGCAGATTCTGCAACAGAAAGTTTGACTGTGCTAATGAAAGCCGGCCGGGAGTTTCGTCCGTGCTATTATCACCTGTTCAGTGTGTAAGCTATTTGGATCAACTGCTTAGCCTCGACAATCGAATAAAAGTTGTTGGAATTGCAGGCCCCGGTGACGCTTTTGCAGACCCAGAAGCCAGCCTCGAAGTCCTCGGGCGAGTTCGTGGAGAATATCCGGAAATGCTGCTCTGCGTTGCTACCAACGGACTCAATCTTTCACCGTTTGTCGATGACCTCTCCAGACTCAATGTTTCACACGTGACAGTTACAGTCAATGCTGTCGATCCCGGGATCGGTGCATCAGTCTATTCATGGGTCCGGTACGGAAAAAAAGTTTTCAGAGGTATAGAAGCAGGAAGAATAGTGCTTGAATGTCAGGAGAAAGCTGTAAGAAAGCTGAAGGAGAAGAATATTATCGTCAAAATCAATTCAATAATCGTTCCCGGTGTAAACGATGACCATACAGTAGAAGTAGCCAGAACTGTCGCATCGTGGGGGGCGGATTTCTTCAACGCGATACCACTCTTTCCTGCACAGGGTTCTGAATTCGCCCATTTGAATGCACCGCAGCCGGATTCTGTTGCAGAAATACGTAATGCTGCGGGTGAGTACATTCCGCAGATGAGGCATTGCGGCAGATGTCGGGCGGATGCTGCAGGACTATTGGGTGAAAAGGAGATGAGAGGTATTGTCGAACTGCTCAGGCGGCATTGTCGCATCAATGCATCTGAAAGAAGACCCGCTGTCGCGGTGGCTACAAGAGAGGATCTTTTCGTCAATATGCATCTGGGAGAAGCGGCAAAATTATCCGTTTTCATTCCTGGACCGGACGGATCTTATGTAAAAATTGATGAAAGGGAAACCCCACCGAAAGGCCTTGGGGCCGAAAGATGGAATCAGCTGGCGGAAACCTTCAGTGACTGCTGTGCCGTAATGGTTTCAGGAATAGGGGAAGCTCCCAGGAAAGTTCTGGAAAAGTCGGGTCTTGGAACTGTGCATATGAGCGGCTTAATTGAAGACGGTCTGGATTACATTTATAAAGAAGCTGCAGAACCTCCGCGGCCGGTATCTTTGGGCTGCGGTACATCCTGTTCAGGAAACGGAACAGGATGCATGTAACAAAAATATTTACAAAGGGAGCGTATTATGCAGAAACCCGGAAGGCATATTCTGGTATGCGGAAGTTTCAGAGCACAGGGTTCACCTCAGGGAGTGTGTCACAAAAAAGGTGCAATTTCTCTTATTCAGTATCTCCAGACCGAACTTTCGGACAGGGGAATGGATGATGTGATGGTATCCATGACCGGGTGCCTCAAGGTATGCGACAGAGGACCTGCGATGGTAATCTATCCCGACAATGTCTGGTACGGAGGACTTGATGAGTCTAAAATCGATGAGATCCTGGATGCTCTCGAGAATGATGAAACTGTCGAGAACTACCTTATAACCTAGCAGGATGTATGAGTAGGCAAATAACACTCATAGATACTACTTTGCGGGATGGAGCACAGAGAAGTCACATCGTGTTCTCTCAGGATGACAAGCTGCGAATCGCAAAAATGCTTGATTCATGTGGGGTTTCTGTCCTTGAAGCGGGGATTCCCGTTATGGGTAAAGACGAACAGAATTCCATTCTGGAAATCAAGCACAATTTCCCCCTGCTGCATCTTGTCGGATGGTGCAGAGGTAAAAAGAGTGATGTCGATGCAGCAATCGGATCGGGATGTGATTCAGTTCACATCTCCTTTCCATCTTCCGCTCTTCACCAGACCTTGATCGGTGTCACCAGCAGAGATGTCATTGACCTTTTAGGGCAAACCGTAAGATATGCTCAAGGGCACTTCGCATCTGTTTCTGTAGGAGCCCAGGATGCCTCGAGAGCGGATCGTGAATTCCTGAAGGAGTTTGTTGCAGCTGCTGTGGATGCCGGGGCAGGCCGGATCAGAATTGCCGATACGGTTGGAATCCTCACCCCCCTTGCAACTGCTCTAATGATCGGAAACCTTTTGACAGGCACACCCGGTGTCAACCTTGAATTTCATGCCCATAACGATCTGGGAATGGCAACTGCCAATACCATAACGGCTATCGAGAGTGGAGCAGCGAGTGCATCTGTCACACTTTGCGGTATTGGTGAAAGAGCTGGGAATGCACCACTGGAGGAGGTCGCTGTCGCTCTCGATCTGGATGAAAAGTTCAGCACAGGACTCGCAACTCAATATCTCAAGCAGATGTGTGAAGCTACTTACAAGATAATCCGGCAGAATGTACCATTTCAAAAGCCGATTGTAGGAAAAGGCGTTTTCAGTCATGAGTCGGGTATCCATTGTCATGGGCTTTTACGTGACGTTAGGGCATACGAACCCTTTCATCCGGAAAGTGTTGGCCAGCAGCGCGAGTTTTTTGCCGGATCCCACAGCGGGACCTCAGGATTACTGGCTATGCTGGCCCGAAATGGAATAAGCAGGGACAGAGTTGATACTTCATGTTTGATTGAAAAAGTGAGACAAGTGTCACGGATGAAATCATCTTCTCTGTCCTCAGAAGAGATCGGTTTGTTAATTGAAAAAAAATGAACTCACGGCAAAGAGGAATTCATGGAAAATCGTAGCCTGATCAATAGAATTGCATTATGTCTGTTTCTGTTATGGACTGTCAGTATTAAGGCTGACCCTGAAATCACTGTCGCAGCAGCAGCCAGCACGGTAGGAACAGTTGAGAAAATAGGCCAGGCTTTTTACCAAAAAACAGGTGTCGTCGTGAACATAATATCGGGCTCATCGGGAAAATTGACAGTTCAGATTCTTAATGGCGCACCGTACGATATTTTCATGGCGGCTGACATGAATTATCCCGAAGTCCTGTATTCAAAAGGAAAAGCCACAGCTCCGCCCCGGAAATTTGCCGCGGGGATACTGGTTTTATGGACAAAAAAAGAGATCCCACTCGAAAGTTTATCTGTTCTCAATTCAAAAGAGGTCCGTCGTATTGCAATCCCTAATCCGGAACTAGCTCCGTTCGGCAGTGAAGCTGTTAAAGTACTTAGATCGGGCCATCTTTACGATACTGTAAAAGATAAGCTTGTATATGGAAGCAATGTGAATCAGACAACCCAGTACATTGCGCACCGTGCGGCAGATGTGGGTTTTGTTTCATTGTCAAAAGTATTAGAGTACAGTCATGATGACGGAACCTACCTGAAAATTCCGGAATCACTGTCAGAATCTGTTCCCCACGGGATCGTGGTTGTAAAAAAACAGGGAGACAGGTCACAAGCAGAAGCTTTCTATAGATTCATTTTCACCAAAGAAGGCAGGGATCTGCTTCAGTCGGATGGGTATCTGGTCGCATCAGAAAACAAAAAATCATGATTTGTGCCGTATGGATTTGAATTCTGTTCTACTCACGGTGAAACTTGCTGCCATTACCACAGCCCTTCTCCTTATTGCAGGCATACCACTGGCGTGGGTATTGATCTGTAGCTCAGGAAAAATCAGAATAGTTGCAAAAGCAGTTTTTAATCTTCCCCTTATTCTTCCGCCAACAGTTCTGGGTTTTTACCTGGTAATCGCATTGAGTCCGTCTGGTCCAATAGGCAGTTTTCTGGAAAAGACATTCCATACGAGCTTACTGTTCACATTCAGCGGTTTGGTACTGGCTTCTTTCATATCCGGATTTCCGTTCATGATAAATTCACTTGTAAATGCCTTTGAATCCGTGCCGCGATCTCTGGTGGAAGCCTCCTCAAGCATCGGTTACAGCCCGTTTGTGACACTGGTCAAAACGGTTCTTCCGAACAGCATCTCTGGTGTTCTGGCGGGTGTAGCTATCTGCTTTGCTCATACGATCGGGGAATTCGGGGTTGTCTATATGATAGGCGGAAGTATCCCGGGTCTAACCCGAGTTCTGTCGGTGCAGATCTATCATGAAGTCGAATTGCTCAACTACACCAGCGCACACAAATATGCAGCACTCATGCTGCTCTTTTCTTTTGTTTTAATGGTTCTGATTTCCGCTCTTCAGAAAAAACCGTCATCCAGGAGCTGATATGGTCGAGATGAATGTGAAAAAGGTACTGAAAGGCACAGATCCATTCATACTTGATGTAAATATCAGGGTAGTTGACAGGGAAATTGTTGCATTTACAGGAAAATCAGGATCTGGTAAAACGACTCTTCTGCGAATGATCGCCGGTTTTGAAAAGCCTGACACTGGGACCATCATCAATGACAGATCGGTTTGGTATGACTCCGGGTCCAAAAAACATGTTCCTCCTTTCAAAAGACATTTGGGATATGTTTTCCAGGATTACGCTCTGTTCCCTCACCTGAATGTGAGTAGGAACATTTCGTGTGCTACCGTTGGATCAGATAGCAGATACATCGATTGTCTTCTGGAAAGAGCGGGCATGGGCGGATTCGGCAATCGGAAGATTCATAACCTGTCAGGCGGTCAAAAGCAGAGGGTCGCGTTTCTGAGAGCGCTGGTCAGAAATGCGCCCCTGATGCTTCTGGATGAACCGTTTTCCGCACTGGACACGGAAAACCGCACTGTTTTCAGAAGCTTGCTTCTTGAACACCAGAAGGAAACCGGATGCAGTGTCGTTCTGGTGTCGCACGATTCTTCTGATATATGTGAACTCGCACAGAGGACAATTATGATTGAATCCGGGGCAGCTGCAGAAGTATAGTCTTGAGGAGTCCACTATGAAAATTTCAAACGACCGGACCGAATCCGGGGTGATAATCAAAACCGCGGATCTCACAGACCCTGATGATTGTGAGGCAATATGCAGTCTTATCAACCTTTATATGCAGGACAGTATGGGAGGGAATTTACGCCCTCATTCGGAGGCGCGGCAAAAAAGGTTGGTATGCAGACTGAAGACCATTCCTCATTGTTACATCTTTATTGCAGTTTCTGAATCTGTTCCAGCAGGTCTTGCTGTCTGTTTTGAAATGTTTTCCACTTTTGCGGTGAAACCGCTTATCAACATTCATGACCTGATTGTCCACCCCTCCTTTAGAAGACGAGGGGTTGGAAAGGCAATTATGGAAGGAATCGAAAGTTTCGCGAAACGCAGCGGATGCTCTAAATTAACTCTGGAAGTTCGAGGTGACAATTATAAAGCCCAGAACCTGTACCGTAAGCAGGGTTATGATGAATGTGATCCGCCGATGCTTTTCTGGTCAAAAGAGATCTGTTAGATTAAGTTCAGACCAGATCTTATGAATTTATCCTCAGCGTCAGAATCAGCCCAAAATGCTGAAAATTAAGGGTGTTACCAGCCACCCGGTAGAAAGCAGCTTTTACTCTTTCCGGATCAGTTTTTCCCACCACCACTTGTTGGAAAGGTACCAGTCGATGGTCTTTTTTATTCCCACTTCAAATGTCACGGATGGAGACCAGCCCAGCTCCTGCTTGATTTTTGAAGCGTCTATCGCATAGCGTCTGTCATGACCCAGACGGTCTTCAACATAGGTGATAAGGCTTTCGGGCTTGCCCAGCTCCGAGAGGATGATCTTTACTATATCGATGTTGTGCTTTTCGTTGTTTCCACCGATATTGTAGACCTCGCCGGGCTTTCCGTTGAAAAGCACCGTTTCCACCGCCTTACAGTGATCACAGACATAGAGCCAGTCCCGCACATTCATCCCGTCACCGTAGACTGGGAGGGGTTTGTCATTGAGGGCATTGGTGATCATCAGCGGAATGAGCTTTTCGGGGTACTGGAAAGGACCGTAATTGTTGGAACAGCGTGTAATTACCGCAGGAAACCCGAAGGTCTCGTAATAGGAACGTACGAGCAGGTCACTTCCTGCTTTACTTGCCGAGTAGGGGCTGTTGGGAGCAAGAGGGGTGGTTTCGGTGAAGTATCCGGTTTTTCCAAGCGTTCCGTAGACCTCGTCTGTAGACACATGCACGAAACGTCTGGAGGAATCGTTTCCCCACTTCTCTCTTGCGGCCTGGAGAAGCACCTGCGTTCCCAAAACGTTTGTAGTCACGAACTGGGCCGGGCCGGTGATGCTCTTGTCCACGTGACTTTCAGCCGCGAAGTGAACCACCGCATCGAAGTCGTTTTCGGCAAACAGCTTTTCCACCGCGGCCTTGTCGCAGATGTCCCCTTTAACAAAGGTGTAGCGGGGGTTGTCCTTCACCTCTAAAAGGTTGTCGGGGTTGCCTGCATAGGTAAGAAGATCAAAGTTCACGATGGAAACATCTTCTCTGCCCTGAAGCAGAGTGATTACGAAATTGGAACCGATGAATCCGGCTCCGCCGGTGACCAGGATGTTCTTCATTACCTGTTCTCTCCTTTACTTGCAGATTCTTTTTCCGCGGCCAGAAACTGTCTGAATGCGTCTTTCCATTCAGGCATGATATTCAGCCCCAGTGTTTTGAGTTTTTTGTTTTCGAGGACGCTGTTGACCGGGCGGGGAGCAGGTCGGGGAAACTCCTCTGTCGTACAGGGTTCCACTCTGACATCGATTCCCGAGGCGTTGATGATCTCCTCCGCAAAGTCAAACCAGCTGCAGGAGCCCTCACTGGTGCAGTGATAGACTCCGTATTCACCACTGTCCAGGACCTTGAGCACCTGTCTGCAGACGCTCACCGTCCAGGTGGGACTGCCGATCTGATCATTGACGACTCTGAGCGGTTTCCCCTCTTCTCTGTTTTTCAGGCCGAACCGGCGGATACTTTTAACAAAGTTGTTCCCGTTTACTCCGTAAAGCCAGGCAATCCTGAATATCATATGCCTGTTCCATACTGAAGCGATCCGGCGCTCACCCTCCAGTTTTGATTTACCATATACGGAGTTGGGACCAGGAGTATCTTCTTCGGTATAAGGCCTGTCCAGATCCCCGCTGAAAACGTAGTCGGTACTGATGTGGACCAGAAGCGCATCCGATTCTTTGGCGGCCCGGGCCAGATTGGCGCTCCCGTCTGCGTTGAGAGCAAACGCCTGGTCCTGTTTTTCCTCGCACAGATCAACTGCAGTAAAAGCGGCACAGTTTACGATCACATCAGGCCTCACACTTTTCACCGTTTCCAGTACCGATTCCGGGCTGGTAATATCAATCTGAGGATAATCCAGCGCGGCAGTATCATGACCCTGAAGGTTGGCCTCCTTCACGAAATCAGAACCGAGCTGTCCCCCTGAGCCTACAATCAGAAGTTTCATACTATTCTTCTTTGCTTGGGTTTACAGTGCTAAACGGTTTAGGAAAATACAATTGTGCGCACTACGTACAAAAACTACCCAACCATTTTTGTTCTGGG
>JBKHHW010000006.1:0-45024 GCA_046538945.1 Chitinispirillaceae bacterium
AGTATGAGCGGAGGACTGCCGAAGCTGCATGAGCGGAAGAGAACGAATTCTGCATGCAGAGGCGAGAAACAAAATTAGGAGGGGCACACTCTTGTGCTTCAGCCCCTCCTCACACACCTGAGTCAATCCTCGGCAAGTTTGATAGAAAGCTGGTCGGAAACTTTCTCCTTGAGATTCTTTTCCACCACGGAAATGAGGGTCATCGAGGAAAATGCACATCCTGAACAGTGTCCCTTGAACCGGATGTAGACATCGTTACCATCCACATCAACCAGCTCGCAGTCACCACCGTCCTTTGCGAGTACGGGCCTCACATCCTTCTCCAGAACCTGGCGTACCAGGTCGATTTTCTGCAGGGTGGTGAGCTTTTTGGGTTTTGCGGATGTAGTGCTTTCAGAAGACTTTTTCTTCAGTGTCTTATCGATGATCTTCTGTATTTCTCCATGGCACTGGCCGCAGGCGCCGCCGGCTTTGGTGAAATTAGTCACATCCCCGATACTGGTCAGACCGTTTTCCTTCACCGCCCGTTCGATCTCCTTGTCGGTGATATTGAAACAGGTGCATACAACGTGACCGTCCTTTTCCTGAGGCAGGGTCTTCTGACCGCCGGTTTCATAGAATGTGATGGCCGCCTCCAGTGCCTCCTGACCCATTACACTGCAGTGCATCTTCTCCCGGGGAAGTCCCCCCAGAGCTTCAGCGATATCTTTATTTGTAATCTTTTTCACTTCATCCAGAGTCTTCCCGATGCACATCTCGGTGAGTGCGCTGGCCGATGCGATTGCGCTCCCGCAGCCGAACGTCTTGAACTTGATGTCCGCAATCCTGCCCTGATCATCAAGCTTGAAGGTGAGCCTGAGAGCATCTCCGCAGGTAATGTTGCCGATCTCGCCGAAACCGTCCGGATTCTTGATCTCCCCGGTGTTTCTGGGGTTGAGGTAGTGATCTTTGACCTTGTCTGTATATTCCCACATAGTAAGCTCCTTTAGCAGCGTTGTATTCCAGAAAAAATCGGCTGTTTATGACTATTCTTGATGATCTAGAGCAGATTTTCGTACTCAACGTCGGTGATTCCGAAGATCTCCCTTACTGTGAGTTCGAACTCTTTAAGCGATATATTTGCCTCCGATTCAATGGGAAGGCGTCCCGCGGCTACTCTGGAGTGCCCTCCGCCGCTGCCTTTCATTGTCGACGCGATCCGTTCTGCGATAAAGCCTGCGGTATCCTCGTTTTTGGACCTGATCGAAAAGAAAATCTGGTTTTTGAACACCCCCGAACAGACCATCCACTCCAGTTTTTCCAGGCTGTGGAAGAGATCGGCCATTTCTGCAATATAATCGGGGGTGGTGACATTCCCTAAATGAGTGTACCCCACATTGTCGAAATTAACCGCGGATTCCGTGGCCCGGTGCAGTATGCGGAAAAATTCCACGTCACGGTCAGGGTTTTCGATCCTTGACAGGAGTTTGTGCTCCATCACATCAAAAAGGTACTTGTAGCACTCCACATCATCGGAAATCACATCCCGCTTCATATCGCCTGTATCGGTTTTGATACCGTAGAAGAGGGCTGTTGCCAGCTTGGGCGGAATGGGACACTTTGCCTCAAGCAGGTAGCGGGTGATTATGGTGGAAGTCGCCCCGTAATCCTTGCGTATATCGTAGAACGTCGAGTCCGAAGACGGTTCATGCGGGTGATGGTCGATAACGGCGTGCACCGGAACATCATTAGGAAGAGAAACGTTGCCTTTTCCGGGAAAAGAGTCCACCAGAACGATCCGGTCGAAATCCTTGACCTCAGTAAGTACGAAGGGGACGGTTCTGATGTTCAGAAAGCGGATCATGGCTCTGTTTTCTGCTCGGCCCACGAAGCCTCCAAATGAGATGACTGAGGAGTCGAGTCCCCAGAAGGAGAGAAGGTGGGAGATGCCGTAAGCGGAGGCCAGACAGTCCGGGTCCGGGTAGTCGTGAGTGAGGATCAGTACCGAGGAGGCTGGAAATATGGCATCCCGGAACTGTTGGAGCTTTCCGGAGTTTTCAATTCTGTTTATCTGCATAACCTTGTTTTCTGACTTTTCTCGGCCGAATTGACAGATATAGAAGAATCATAATTTGGTCACTACTTATCGGTTGTGTGAATTATTTTGCAATAATTAGAATTGGATAATATAATTTATGATTCTTGTCCCAATTACACTAATGGTGCGCTTGTCCGCCACCTCTTTAGCTTGCTTAGGGTCTGGGCGCTGATGAAATATGCAATAATTTCCGATATCCATGGTAATCTGGAAGCTCTTAACGCAGTTTTGAAAGATATCAGGAAACGCTCCGTTGATGAAATAATCTGTCTGGGTGATGTGGTGGGCTACTACCCTGATCCTCAAAAATGCATCGAGCTGGTCCGTTCCAATGTTTCCGGATGTTGTGCCGGTAACCATGATTACGCGGCAATAGGAAAGATTGATACCGCAAATTTCACCTATTACGCTCATAAGGCAATCGAGTGGACAAAGCAGCACCTTTCCGGTTCCGATAAGGATTTCCTGGAATCGTTACCTTTGACTATTGAAAAAGATGATATGTTTTTTACCCATTCCTCGCCTTCCAATCCTCAGGACTGGGCATATGTGTTCCCGGATAGTGAAGATGCGGTGTTTGAGGCGTTCAACAGTCTGGTGCACAGGATCAATTTCATCGGACATACTCACTGGCCCTCGATCATGATCCAGGAAATGGACAGAGTGGTTCTGCATGCGGAGCGTACCATCCAGCTTACAGACGAGTGTTTTTATCTGATAAACGTGGGCAGTGTGGGGCAGCCGAGGGATTTCGACAACCGTTGCTGCTATGCGATTTTCGACACCGAACAGCAACAGATATCACTTGTCAGGGTGACGTACAATTACAGAGTCACCCAAAAGAAGATCCGCGACAGAGATTTGCCTTTCTTTTTGGCCGACCGGCTTGAAAAAGGCCGCTAGTTCCTGTTAAATAAGTATTTCTTACCTGAAACGGCTTTTATGAGTAATATTTCCAGACGTGTACAAACCGAATTCCTCCCGTTTGTGGAAAAACCACTCCGCTATACGGGAAGCGAACTGAATGTGGTGCGCAAAGACCTTTCCCGGGTCAGTGTTCATGGGGTGCTGTGTTTTCCTGACCTTTACGACATAGGAATGTCCCATCACGGACTGCAGATTCTGTATCACATCGTGAACAGCAATCCCTCCTGGGCCCTCTCCCGCTGTTTTCATCCCTGGACCGATGCGGAGGAGATCATGCGCAGCAGAAACCTGCCGCTTTTTGGCCTGGAGTACTTTTCACCGGTGAAGGAGGCTGACTGGATTGGTTTTTCGGTCCAGTACGAGCTTCAGTTTTCGAATCTGATCAATATGCTGGATCTTTCCGGTCTGGCGGTGTACAGCCGTGACAGAGGAGAGGACAGTCCGCTGGTAGTGGCGGGAGGCCCCTGCATGGTCAACCCTGAGCCGCTCGCTTCGTTTGTGGATGCGTTTCTGGTGGGTGACGGGGAGGAGGCGGTAAAACAGCTCTGTGGTGTGCTCGGGAAGAACAGAGGAGCTGGACGGAGCAGGATTCTTGAGCAGGTTGCCGCTATACCAGGCTTCTATGTGCCATCGCTTTACAAGGTGTCCCAAAAGGGTAGATTCTCAGTGCCGGAAATTAAAGACAAAAGGATTGTCACAGCGGCAAAAGTGTCCCGCTTTTGTGAAGAACAGGTTCCTCACAAGCCGCTGGTGCCCCTCATGAACGTCGTGCATCATCGACTTGCGGTTGAGGTGATGCGGGGCTGTACCCGTGGCTGCCGGTTCTGTTCGGCGGGAATGTATTATCGTCCGGTAAGGGAAAAGGATTCCGGATTCATTCAAAACCAGATCGGCAAAGGGGTGGTTTCTACCGGCTGGAGGGATATTGGGCTTCTCAGCCTCTCCACCGCCGATCACTCCTCTTTGGGCCAGGTGCTCAATGCCGTAGGGTCGCTCAAGAACAGCTGCCATCTGAATGTCTCCCTGCCCTCGACCCGTATCGACGCTCTGGGAGATGATCAGATCGACGCTCTCGCTTCAGTCACTCCCATCACTTCATTTACAATCGCACCAGAGGCGGGCAGCCAACGGCTCCGCAGGGTGATAAACAAGGATTTCACCCACGAAGCGATAATCGAAACTGTAAAACGACTTCTGGGCAGAAACGTGCAGACCATTAAGCTTTATTTCATGCTGGGCCTGCCCACCGAGCAGCAGGAGGATATCCGGGCCATTGTCGACATGGTGACTGAAATATCTTCACTGCTGAGAGCTTCTTCACGCAGGAAAATGCTGCATGTGGCCCTGTCGCCCTTTTCTCCCAAAGCCAACACTCCGTTTCAATGGGAAGAAATGGAAGACCCGGACAGTTTGGGGGAAAAGGGGCATTTCATCAAATCGAGCCTCAGAAGCTGCAGAAACGTCAGAGTGTCGTACCGCGACAGCAGTATGACCTTTCTGGAAACGGTTATGGCAAGAGGGGACCGCAGAGTGGGAGAGGTTATTCATAACGCGTGGAAGGCGGGAGCCCGTTTTGACGGTTGGGACGAGTATTTCAATCTGGACCGCTGGCTTGATGCAGCTGACAGGGCTGGTGTGGATATGCGGATCTACACAGGGAAGATTCATCCGGAAGAACCGCTTCCGTGGCAGGCGGTCTCTGTAGGTGTCGATTCCGGATTTCTTCTCAGGGAAAGGGATCTGTCCAGACAGGAAACCCCCACAGAAGACTGCAGAAAGGGGAAATGTACTCTGTGTGGTGCATGCACCGGGGAGGTTAAAAAGCGCATTGCAGGTGAAACGTTTGCTCCTGTAAACTTTGCTTTCGGCAGCGGAAAACAGAATATATCCAATGTGTCCTCTCCGAGTTTCAGATACAGGTTCATATATGAAAAGGGGGAGGCTGTGAGGTATCTGGGGCATATGGATATGGTCGAGGTGTTTCATCGCGCCATGATTGCAGCCTCCTTTCCCCTTGTATTCTCCCAGGGCTTCAACCCTCATCCGCGGGTATCGTTTGGACCTCCTCTGCCCTACGGCGCCACTGGATGTAATGAGGCCTTTGACATTGAAACCAGAAGGGCGCTTGACATGGATCCGCTTGTGTTGAGTAAATGGCTTCCAGACGGTCTGAAGGTGAAAAGCTGCCGCAAAATTGACGGAAGCGTCGGGTCTCTGAATTCGTCAATCAATGCCGTCCTTTACAGAATCATCCCTTCTGATCCTTTGCCGGAAAGCGAAATGGAGAAAATGCTCGATCGGGTGATCGGGCGCACTGAAATTATCGTGGAGTCATGGAAGAAGGGAAAGCAGCGAATAAAGAATATCAGAGAAGCTGTCATCAGCGCGCAGGTGAAGCCTTCCGGGTGGGATGTATTGCTTTCCCTTGCTCCCGGTTCCTCCTGCAAGCCCTCCGAATTCGTTTCGGCGATGTGTCCTGAACAGGACTTCTCCTCGTTTTCTGTGTGTCGACTGGAATGTCTGCAGAGAGAAGGCGGTGTGGCGGTCGCGTTGAGCTGACGCAGAGAAGCTGGGGTGGCATTAGGAGCCACCCCGATCTGCACCGAAACCCGCTAGGTTGTCTTCCCTTTGCCTCCGCCCCGCACCACGAAGGCTATAAGCGCAATAACCAGAAATGCCAGGAAAATGTAGAAAATGATCTGCGCGATTCCTGCTGCCACGGTGGCGATTCCTGAAAAGCCCAGAACCCCTGCTATGACTGCTATTACCAGAAGAACCACGATCCAGGTAAGCATGCATGTCTCCTTTTGTTCAGAACTCTTTTTCTGATACCACAGTGCAAAACCCGTTCCTGTTCGGTTCAGGGCCGGGGTGAGCCGGTTGAGAACCACTCCACGGTCGCTTTGATGGAAAACTTTTTTCTGCCCAGGTCAAAACCGTAGACTATGGTGGTGACCATAAGGGTCTGCTTCAGGTGGGTGAAATCCGCATGGAATATTTTACCTTCTGAAAAGCTGTTGAGGTAAGCGTTTGTTTTTTGCATGTGAAGCATGAGGTCCTTTATTAGTCCCGGGCTGGAGGGTCGGTAGAGGCTGAACTGAAGGCAGTTGAGGCCTGGTCTGCTCTCTTCGCATGTGCTGCTGCCCTCCGTTGGTAACGCGAACAGGAGGATCGCGGCCATAGAGGTTTTGGCTGCTGTGCGGATCAGGTTTTCCATCAGGGTGATTTGCCTGTTACTGTGGGTTGCTGTCTTGCGGTCCATTCCGTGAATGATCCTTCAAACAGTTTCACCCTGGGGTACTTGAGAAGCCATTTGAAGGTCACGAACGCGTTTGTGGCTTCCCGTCCGGTACCGCAGTAGACTATGATGTTCTTGTCCCCGGTGGCGCCGCGGGATTCCACAATTTCTTTGATTTGTGCGATATCGCGGAACTGATAGGTGTTCTGATGATCCACGAAGAGTTTCCAGGGTATGTTAGTGGCTCCGGGGATGTGCCCCGGGCGGCTCCAGAGCCGTGCCTCCTCGTATGCTTCGGGAGGACGTATGTCCACTACGAATGTGTCCGGTTGCTCCCTGAGCTCCAGAAACTGGGTAAAGGTGACGAAGAACTCACTCTGCAGTTTCACGTTCACCTCTGTCTGCTCTACGGTGGGGAATTCCTTGGTAACCGGCCTGCCTTCCTTTTTCCACCTGTCAATTCCGCCGTTTAGGTAGTAGATGTGTGAAAAGCCCCATCGGGCAAGCGAATAGGTGCACATGGTCCCCTCCAGGCCGTCTCCCTGATGAGAGAATCCGCCCTTACCGCTGTAGAGCGCAATCGGTTTGTCTCCGCTCAGCCCCGAGCGCCTCAGAACCGGTTCGATCGATTCGGGGGAGAGGTAGCGGGTGGGCATGAAATCCTCCCAGCACCTCCAGATTTTGTCGCTGAGATACACGGCCCCGGGGACGTGACTGTGAAAGTAGTCGTAGACGTCCGGCTGGCAGTCTATGACGAGCAGGTCGCTTCCGCCCAGATTCTGCTCGAGCCAGTCGGGGTCGGTAATGGTCACACTTGCATTGAGGGGATTTGTATCGGGCATGGCACTTCTCCTTTTTTCGGGCTGTTGTTCATTGTTCACAGAAAAGCAACCGTCGTGCCCCGGTTTCTCAGAGTTCCCGTTATGAATACATTTCATATTCACACCTTTCGGTAAAAGCATTGTTCCCGAAGTGGCATGCCTGTTGCTCACCTAGTGGAGCCGTTTCCGTACAGGAGGAAGGGAGTGTTTTCGCAATGGATCTTTTCAGTTTTCTTCGAAGAGAGCATCTGCGCCTGAGGGACATAATGCAGCAGATCGAGGAGTTTTCACCCAGCGGTCTGAAAGTCAGGGAGCGGCTTTTCGAGCGGCTCTGCATTCCGTTTCTCAATCATCTGAGAACAGAGGAGCAGGTTATCTTCTCCGCTCTGGGAGCCGACCGCGATTGCCAGGACAGTGTTTTCAAGGCGCAGGAGCAGCATCATCTGCTTGATCTGGTCCTGGGGGAACTCATCCAGCTTCCCATGAGCAATTATCGCTGGGTGCCCAAGTTCAGAGTATTCAGGGAACTGGCCGAACATCATTTCGACTGCGAGGAGAATGAGCTCTTCATGGATGCGCTGGAATCCGTTCCGGAGGAGCATCTTGAGAGACTCCACAGGGAGCTTGGTCTGAAGATGGGCAGTCTGGGCGACAGTGCTGCTCTGTACTCCTGAGTGTCACGGACCCGATTTCCCAATTTGGGAATCGCAGAGAATCGGAGACAGTGTCTGTTTGTTTTCCTGTGCGGGGTGCGCCTCTGCTTACCTCTTGCCGTTTCTTCTACAATCCTTGGGCGGTTGTGCCGGATCTGAACACCGGGACAGTCACCTTCCGGGAATGTGGCATGAGAATTGATATAATTTGGGGATGCGCGAATCCAGAGCTGGATGTAAAGCGCCATCCTTTTTTCCGGGGATTTTCCACCGAACCAAAACGATTGTGAGCTGCTTATGAGCAAAAGAATACTTATTACCGGTGGAGCTGGTTTCATCGGATCCCATCTGGCGGATGAGCTGCTTGAGCACGGATACCAGGTCAGAGTGCTTGACAACCTCAGTCCCCAGGTGCACGGCCCCGCAAGCAAATGCCCCGATTATCTCAATAGTGATGCTGAATTTGTGAAGGGGGATGTCTGCAGCCCGGCAACGGTCCGGGAGGTGCTCCAGGGTATTGATGCGGTGTTCCATTTTGCCGCCGCGGTAGGGGTGGGGCAGAGCATGTATCAGGTGCACAGGTACACCAACGTGAACAACATCGGTACCGCTGTTCTTCTTGAGCAGCTTGTCGAAAACGCAGTTGGGAAGCTTGTTGTGGCCTCTAGTATGAGTGTCTATGGCGAGGGGCTTTATCGGGATGCCGCGGGTAACAGGGTTGACTGTGCCGAAAGAAGTCTCGGGCAGCTCAAGAGCTGCTGCTGGGAGCTTACCGATTCCGCTGGAGATCAGCTGAGGCCCGTGGCGACACCGGAAAGCAAACATCCCTCCCTTGCTTCCATCTACGCTCTTTCCAAATATGATCAGGAGAGAATGTGTCTCATGATGGGTAAAGCCTACAATATCCCCACACTTGCCCTGAGGTTCTTCAATGTCTACGGATCCCGTCAGGCGCTCTCAAATCCTTATACCGGAGTTCTGGCCATTTTCGCTTCCAGGTTTCTAAACGGTAAAAGCCCGCTCATCTTCGAGGACGGCAACCAGTGCAGGGATTTCGTCTGTGTCAAAGATGTGGTCCGCGGTTGCAGGCTGGCCCTGGAGTCCTCCGCCTCTGACGATGTGTTCAACATAGGTAGCGGAAGATGCTATACGGTGAATGAAATCGCTTCCCAGATGGCGAAGGTGCTTGATAAGCAGAACATTGTCCCCCATATAAGCGGCAAGTACCGGGTGGGGGATATCCGTCACTGCTTTTCAGATATATCCAAGGCGCAGAAGTCCCTGGGTTATGAACCGCAGGTCGATCTCGCCCAGGGACTGGGCGAGCTTGCCGAGTGGCTCGGGGGGCAGATCGCACATGATCAGGTCGAGATGGCCAATGCTGAATTGGCGAAACGGGGGCTGGCTGTATGAAAAAGTTCATGTGTCCGGTTGATGGACCGGTAGTGGTTACGGGAGGAGCCGGGTTTATAGGTACGAACATGTGTCACAAGCTGCTTTCCCAGGGGCATGAGGTTGTTCTCTATGATAATCTCTCCCGCCCCGGTTCGGAGAAGAATCTCCAGTGGCTTAATAGAACCTATGGTGATAGTCTAAAAGTCAGGATTGCGGATGTGCGCGACAGGGGGGCGCTTGAGAGTTGTGTCCGTGATGCCGCTGTCGTGTTTCACTTTGCCGCCCAGGTAGCGGTCACAACCAGTCTTCTTCATCCTGAGGAGGACTTTTCGGTCAACCTTCAGGGTACACTCAACCTCCTGGAGATTCTCAGAAGCACGCCTCGGCAGACAATTCTGGTGTACACGTCAACAAACAAGGTGTACGGACAGCTGGGAGACATACCGCTTCGACCGGCGCTTACCCGCTACGAGGCCTCCTCCAAGGGAATAGACGAGAGCCGTCCACTCGATTTTCACAGCCCTTACGGCTGCTCCAAAGGTGGTGCCGACCAGTATGTTCTCGACTTCTCCCGGACCTATGGTATTCCTTCGGTTGTGTTCCGCATGAGCTGCATCTACGGACCGCATCAGTTTGGAACAGAGGATCAGGGATGGGTTGCGCATTTTCTCCTTAGTGCACTGAGAGGCGCTCCCATAACTCTTTACGGTGACGGTCTTCAGGTGAGGGATATTCTGTTCGTGGATGATCTGATGGAAGCTTTCTTCTGTGCCGTTTCAGACATAGAAAAAACAAGGGGCCAGGCGTTCAATATAGGCGGAGGTGTGGAGAACACGATAAGTCTCAAGGAGCTTATTGTCTGTATTGAGAAACTGGGCGGAATTCCGGTTGAGGTCAAATATGCTCCCTGGCGGCCGGGGGATCAGAAATATTATGTGTCGGACAGTTCAAGGTTTGCCTGTCTGACCGGCTGGCGCCCCCTGACAGATACTCTGAAAGGTGTGGAAATTCTCTATAACTGGCTGGCTCAAAACAGCCGGAACAGTCTTCAGATTCAGATGGAAAGGGAAAACGTTAGATGAGAGGTACGGATACGGAATCCAGATTTTCGCAGGAGAAAAACAACGGTTCGGAACAGTTCCAGGCCATGGTGTGTGAATCACCAGGTAATTTCACCCCCGGCAGAGCTTTGCTGCGCAGGCCTTCTTTCGGTGAAGCGGTTATAAGGCTTGAGGGGTGCGGTGTGTGTGCATCGAACCTGCCGGTTTTTGAAGGTCGTCCCTGGTTTTCCTACCCTCTGGAGCCCGGAGCGCCGGGGCATGAGGGCTGGGGAGTTGTGCAGGAGATCGGAGAGGGAGTTGAAAACGTCTCTCCCGGGGACAGGGTGGCCTTTCTTTCAGGCAATGCGTTTGCCGAATACGAGACTGTAAGTGTCTCTCAGATTGCAACGCTTCCTGCCGGGCTTGCCGGGAAGCCTTTTCCCGGAGAACCACTGGGATGTGCGGTAAATGTGTTCCGAAGGTGTCCGGTGCAAAAAGGCGAGCGGGTTGCGGTTGTGGGTACGGGGTTTATGGGTGTTCTTCTGGTGAAACTCTGTGCTTTGGCGGGAGCGGATGTGATCGCTCTTTCCCGTCGTCCGTATTCTCTTGAAATGGCCCGGCAGTTCGGGGCTTCACACACAGTTCGCATGGATGATCACTGGAAGACTGTGGAGCAGGTGAAGGGTCTGACCTCAAAAGAAGGCTGTTCCAAGGTGTTCGAGGCGTCCGGCTATCAGTGGCCTCTTGATCTGGCCACCGAGATAACCTCCACCAGGGGAACTCTGGTTATTGCGGGGTATCATCAGGACAATCCCCGCAGTGTGAACATGCAGCAGTGGAACTGGAAGGGACTTGACGTGATAAATGCTCACGAGAGGGACAACGATGTCTATATGGAAGGAATCCGCGGGGCTATTGACATGGTAAGCAGGGGAGAGCTGGACCCCTCTCCTCTTTACACTCACGTTTTCCCTCTGTCTGAATTGAATGAGGCATTCAGTATGCTCAGAATGCGTCCTGACAGCTTCATGAAAGCGTTGGTGACCGTATGATAGTTCCGGAAAAAAAGATAAAAGGGCTCTGTCTGGCTTTTGTGGGGTTGGGATGGATAGGGCGCCACAGGATGGAGGCTTTGGTCAGGGAAGGAATGGTGCGCAGGGCAGTCTTTGTCGATAGGAGCAGAGAGTGTCTGGAGGAAGCGTGTCGGATCATCCCTGATGCTCAGGTGGCACCCGCAATGGAAGATGTGGACCTGAAAGAAGTTGACGGAGTGGTGATCGCCACTCCCAGTGCGCTGCATTCCGGTCAGAGTATCCATGCATTGGAGTCGGGCTGTGCGGTGTTCTGTCAGAAACCTCTGGCACGCAACTATAGTGAATGCAGGGAGGTGGTGGAGGCTGCCCGTAGAAATGACAGGCTTCTTGGGGTGGATTTTTCCTACCGCTTTCTTGAGGGAACCAGAATGCTCAAGGAATTTCTGGACCGGGGTGACATCGGAAGGGTGTATGCGGTCAATGCAGTCTTCCATAATGCATACGGACCTGACAAGCCCTGGTTTTACGACCCGGTGCTTTCCGGGGGGGGATGTGTCATCGATCTTGGTGTGCATCTGATAGATCTGGCTTTCTGGCTTCTCGGGTTCCCCTCGGTTGAGAATGTGAGAAGCAGGCTTTACAGCAGAGGGAGACCGTTCAGCGGGGAAGGAGTGGAGGATTTCGGCTCGGTGCAGATGGATTTCGGTACCGGGGCGGCAATGAACATGGCCTGTTCATGGAATCTTTCCGCGGGAAAGGATGCACAGATAGAGTTTACCCTGTATGGAACTGAGGGGGCTCTGTCCCTAAGGAATGTGAACGGATCGTTTTATGATTTTTGCCTGGAGCGGTATCGCGGGACTCAAAGGGAGGTGCTATGCACTCCGCCCGATGCCTGGGGAGGCAGGGCGGCGGTGGACTGGGCTTCCAGACTCGCGGGGGGATCTGGCGCTTTCGATGAGGAGGCGGAGAAGTTCTGTGCCGTTTCGGAGCTTCTGGACAGAGTGTATGATTTCTGCTTCAGTTCCAGCACATCTCAGATCGAAAGGAGTGGTTTATATGCGCGACCGGCCTAAGATAACTACTGATCACAGGATCATAAGAAAGTGGATCGAGGAGCATAACGGAGTTCCTGCAAGAGTGAGTGATGAGATGGCTGTTGCCGAGGAATCCGGGGTACTTCGTGTTTATTTCCCGAAGGATGAGCGGGCAGACGGCTTGGAGCCTCTGTCATGGGATATGTTCTTCCAGAAGTTTGATCAGGCTCATTTGGCATTCATGTACGAGGAGAAACCTGACGGTGACGAGAGCAGGTTTTTTAAAATTGTCAGTATAAACGGTGAATGATTCGAAAACTGGGGTAGTCTGATGGCGAAAAAGGAAGTGAAGAGAGTGTTCATGACAGCCGACACGGTGGGCGGAGTCTGGACATACGCAGTTGAGCTCATCAGAGCGCTTGGTGAACATGGAATCGAAGTGGCTCTGGCCAGTATGGGAAAGAGTCTTGACAGTGATCAGAAAAATGAGATCCGCTCTCTGCGGAATGTGGAGCTCTTTGAAAGCCGCTACAAACTCGAGTGGATGAGGGATCCCTGGGAGGATGTTGATCTGGCCGGTGAATGGCTTCTGGCTATCAGTCAGTGCATACAGCCGGATCTTGTGCATCTCAACGGTTATTCTCATGGTTGTCTGGATTTCGGTGTTCCGAAGCTGATAACGGCTCATTCATGTGTCTACTCCTGGTTTGAATCTGTCAAAAAATCCCAGCCGGATCAACCGTTGTGGGCTGAGTATCATAAAAGAGTGAGCGAGGGTTTGTCTGCATCGGACTACATCGTCGCTCCCACCGCGGCGATGCTGGATTCACTGTCCCGTTTGTACGGAATCTCTTTCAGAGGGAAAGTAATCAGTAACGGCAGGGGGCGTTCCTGTTTTGTGCCCAGGATCAAGGATCCCATGATTCTTACTGCGGGCAGGCTGTGGGATGAGGCAAAAAATCTCTCATCTCTCGAGTCGGTAGCTCAGCAGCTGCCCTGGAAAGTGTATGCTGCGGGGGACGGGCTGAAGCGGGTGCAGAGCGGATTCATTCACTGGCTGGGCAAATGCAGCCCTTCGGTACTTGCTTCCTGGATGAGCAAAGCTTCCATTTATGCACTGCCGGCCAGATATGAACCTTTCGGTCTTTCCGTTCTGGAAGCTGCTTTGAGCGGGTGTGCACTGGTTTTGGGGGATATACCCAGTCTGAGGGAGTTGTGGGAAGATTGTGCCCTTTTTGTGGATCCGGGCGATACAGATGCGCTTCAGAGTACTATCCTCACTTTCATAGATCAGCCCTGGCTGCGCAGGGAATATAGTGAACGGGCCAGAAAACGTGCCCTTCAATTCACTCCCGATAAGATGGCCCGGGCCTACGTGCAGTTGTATTCCGAACTTGTCAACAACAGCAATGAAGGCAGAGGACCTCAGGAAAGGACGTTATGCGCATAGCAATATTCGCACACTCGTTTATTTCAGACTGGAACCACGGCAACGCTCACTTTCTCCGGGGAATCGCCAGTGAACTTCTCGCAAGGGGTGTGGAGGTCCTGCTGTTTGAACCTCACGACGCCTGGAGCCTTAAAAATCTCTCCGAGTGCTATGGAGAGGGGCCGGTAAAGGCATTCAGGGAATATTTTCCTCATCTGAAGATAAATCGCTACTCACTGGACACCTTCGATTTCAACAAGGAACTGGAGGGAACTGATCTGATTATTGTTCACGAGTGGAACGATCACGATCTGGTGGCCAGGCTGGGCAGATACCGCAATTCAGAGCGGAACTGCAGAATTCTTTTTCACGACACCCACCATCGTTCAGTTACAGATCCTCAGAGTATGTCGGTTTATGACCTGAGCAATTATGACGGGGTGCTTGCTTTCGGAGATGTAGTGAAGCGGATTTACGAGAAGAATTCCTGGGTCGAGAGGGCTTATGTGTGGCATGAGGCGGCTGATGCCAGAGTTTTCCATCCGGTTGCTTCGCATTCCCTTTCTGGAGATCTGGTTTGGATTGGCAACTGGGGTGACGATGAGCGAAGCGCTGAGCTCAGGGAGTATTTGTTTGATCCGGTAAAAGATCTCGGGATCAGGTGTCGCGTTCACGGAGTGAGGTTTCCTGCCGCAGCTCTGGGTGAACTGCAGGAATCGGGTATAAAGTATGGCGGGTGGATTCCCAACTACAGGGTTCCCGTGCTTTTTTCCCGTTTCAGGCTCACGGTGCACATTCCCAGGCGCCCTTATGTGGAAAAGCTTGTGGGCATACCGACTATTCGACCTTTCGAGGCGCTTGCGTGCGGGATTCCTCTGATCTGCTCTCCCTGGGAGGACAGTGAGGGGTTGTTCACCCCCGGAGAGGATTTCCTGATGGCTGCGGATGGAAAGGAGATGACAGAGCATATCCGAATGGTTCTTAACGATGAAGAATTCGCCCGACAGATGGCCGAAAGGGGCAGGAATACTGTGCTGAGGCGCCATACGTGTGCACACAGGGTAAACGAGCTGTTTGATATCTGCAGAGATCTGGGAATAGTGTCTGATAGGTTTCGGTTTGATGAAACTGTATCTTCGGTGAATCGCAATGAGCATAGGAATAATTGCTAAGAATAGGAGGACGGAAAGTGACAGGGAAGTTCAGGATTGCTTTTTTCGGGTCAAGTCTTGTTTCTGCATACTGGAACGGGGCTGCTACTTACTACAGGGGTTTGATAAAGGCGTTATATGCGCGGGGACACAGTATCACGTTTTTTGAACCGGATGCATACGACAGGCAGAAGCATCGTGATATGGAGCAACCGCATTATGCCGGAAGTGTAGTGTACCCGGCTACAGGAGACGGTGTCAGGGGGGCTCTCAAGGCAGCGAAAGGATTTGATGTGGTCATCAAGGCCAGTGGCGTGGGCTGTTTTGACAATCTGCTTGAGGAGGCGGTACTTGATTATAAAAAGGGTGGTTCACTTGTCGCGTTCTGGGATGTGGATGCTCCTGCAACACTTGATAGAATCAAAAATGATCCATCGGACCCGTTTCTGAGGCTCATACCGGAATATGATGTCATTTTCACTTATGGCGGCGGTGATCCTGTGGTGGATGCGTATACATCCGCGGGAGCAAGACGGTGTGTTCCGGTGTATAATGCTCTTGATCCCGGTACACACTTTCCTGTCCAGTCCGAGAACCGCTTCGAGTGCAGTCTTGGATTTTTGGGAAACAGAATGCCCGACAGAGAAAAAAGGGTGATGGAGTTTTTCTTCACTCCCGCCCAGCTTCTTCCGGAGCACAAATTCGTTCTGGGAGGCAACGGATGGGAGAGGCACGCGCCGGACTTGGCGAATGTGAGGAAGTTAGGTCACGTATACACTGAAGATCACAATGCGTTCAACTGTTCTGCTACTGCCGTTCTCAATATCAACCGCCAGAGTATGGCCGATTACGGCTTTTCACCTCCGACCCGGGTATTTGAAGCGGCAGGAGCGGGGGCGTGTATCATCACCGATGCCTGGGAGGGAATAGAATGCTTTCTGGATCCCGGGAGCGAATGTCTGGTGGCCTCAAGCGGAGCGGAGGTTGCCGAGATAGTCAGGAGTCTTGACAGGGCTACAGCCGAGCGGATCGGAAAAGCCGCACGCGAGCGGATCCTGGGGGCTCACACCTATCATCACAGAGCAGAGATTGTGGAGAAGGTGTTCGACAGTTTTCCTGAATACCGCAAGGAGGTTGCTCTGTGAAATCCTTCAACAAACCAGACATAGTGATCATCGGACTTACCATTACCTCCTCCTGGGGAAACGGTCATGCCACCACCTACAGGGGGCTGGTGAGAGAGTTGTCCGGAAGAGGGTACAATGTGCTCTTTCTGGAACGGGACATGCCCTGGTATGCAGTCAATCGCGACATGCCTGATCCGCCTTACGGCAGAACCAAGCTGTACTCCTCGCTTGGAGAACTGAAGGAAAGATACACTTTTACAATCCAGAACGCCCGTATGGTGATCGTAGGTTCATTTGTTCCTGACGGAACGGCTGTTGGTGAGTGGGTCACCCGCACTGCAAGGGGGATAACGGCTTTTTACGATATCGACACACCTGTTACCATGGGTAAACTCAAGAGAAAGGAATGCGAGTATCTTACGCCGTTTCTCATACCACGGTATGACCTTTATCTTTCCTTTGCCGGAGGACCGATTCTTGATCTTCTGGAACAGGCTTACGGATCACCAATGGCCCGTCCTCTGTACTGTTCTGTCGACACTACCCTGTATTATCCGGAAGAAACGGATGTAGATTACGATCTGGGGTACATGGGTACCTTCTGTGTCGACAGGCAGGAACCACTAGAGCTTCTGATGCTTGATACTGCCAGGAGGTGGTCAGAGGGCCGATTCGTTGTTGCGGGTCCGCAGTATCCAAAAGAGATACAGTGGCCCCGCAATGTGGAGAGGATAGAACATCTTGCTCCCTCTCTTCATCGCAAATTCTACTGTTCACAGCGGTTCACATTGAATCTCACCCGGGCTGAGATGGTGAATGCGGGATATGCTCCCAGTGTTCGTCTTTTTGAAGCTGCAGCATGTGGTGTTCCCATTATAAGTGATTACTGGGATGGTCTGGGCAGTTTCTTTGTTTTCGGTGAGGAGATTCTCCTCAGTTCATCCTCACAGGACACTTACAGGTATCTGACCGCAATCCCCGGGCAGAAGCGCCGCGAAATAGGAGAAAGGGCCCGTCGCAGGGTTCTGAGTCAGCACAGCGCAGAGCACAGGGCCAAAGAGCTTGAGTCCTATCTTTCCGAGGCTGCCAGGAGAAAGAGCAGGAAAGGAACCAAAGTTTTCACATACAGACATGTCTGAGAGGTGTTATGGTTGAAGCTGTAAAGTTATGGAACGAGCCGAACAATCTTTCCCATTGGGATTTCACCATCGATCCTCAATGGGAGGAATACTCCAGCATGATTTCCATGGCTGCGGATGCGATAAAATCCGTAAATCCGAAGCTGCCACTTGTACTGGGTGGTATTTCTCCCATCGATCCGAACTTCATTTCGCTGCTTAAGAGTTATGATCTGCTTGAGCATCTCGATGCCATTGCAGTTCACGGCTTCCCTCTGGACTGGAATCACTGGCAGATAAACGAATGGCCTCAGAAGATCGAGGAGATAAAAAGTATCTGTGATCTTCCCGTGTGGGTTACTGAAGTGGGGGCTTCGAGTTTCGGTGCGGAGGAGATCCAGGTATTTGGACTGAAACGTACCGCGGAGCTTCTGGCGGGAAAAATCGATAGGATCTACTGGTATAGTCTTCTTGATCTGCCTCCGGCGTGGGAAGCAACCACCAGGCACAAGGAAAGTGAGGGAAGTTCCTATTACCGCCACTTCTATATGGGGCTGATACGGGCTGACGGTTCGCCCAAACCTTCCGCGGGCGAATTCGACAGCAGAATGGGTATTTGTCAGTGGTTCCATTTCGAGGATCACCGGCTTGATTTCGCGGTCGAGTGGCTCAGGAAGCTGGGGGTGAAGCGGTTGCGCACCGGTATCAGCTGGGCTGACTGGTACAGGCCCAATGCACTTGAGTGGTTTGACCGGCAGATGTCTGCGCTCGAGGAGTTTGATACCACTGTGACTCTCTGTTTCACTCCTCCTTCCAAAGGCAAGGTATCCTCCATCACAAGTCCTCCGGTAGACCCTTCTGAATTTGCCGATTTCGCGGTGGAAGTGGTCCGGAGGTATGCACCTCGGGGAGGGAAGAAGGATGGGGCGGCGGAAATGACTCGGAGTCTCGGGGCGTGATAAGAGGTGTAAACCTGACCTGTGAAGTAGGCGGAAACCGGCAGGGATTATGCTTTTTACTTTGGTGGGATTCAGTAAAGTAGAACGTGACAACACTCTTTCTGCCGTGATATGTCCGGCATAACGGGCGGTTACATGAAACTAGTGATATTCGGCTTGTCGGTGAGTTCTTCCTGGGGAAACGGCCATGCCACTTTGTGGAGAGGGTTGATAAGAGCGCTGGTCTCCAGGGGGCACAGAGTGGTTTTCTTTGAACGTGATGAGCCCTTTTATTCTCTGCACAGGGATTATGGAAGCGGCCGCGGTTTTGAACTGGTTCTTTACGACCGCTGGGAAAACGTAGCTACATCAGCTTTGAGACACATCAAGGAATCCGACGCAGTCATAGTCACCTCCTACTGCAGGGATGCTTTGGCGGCGCTTGAGCGGCTAAAAGAATCGGATTATCATCCGCGGATCTTCTACGACATGGATACTCCCGTAACGCTGTCCGGAGTAGGGAATGGGAAGAGACCCTTTTACATCGGAGAAGAATTGCTTTTTGACTACGATCTGGTGATCAGCTATACGGGAGGCCGTTCTCTTAAGGATCTGAAAACGGTTCTTCTGGCAAGGAGAACCGTGCCTCTGTACGGGTGGGTTGATCCGGAGGTGCACCGGCCGGTTCCCTCCGAATCTCGTTTCAGCAGTCATCTCTCTTACCTGGGTACGTATGCCCGGGACAGGCAGAGTAAACTTGAGGCGCTGATGTTTGATGTGGCCAGAATACGCAAAAATCATCGGTTTCTGATCGGCGGGGCGTTGTATCCCGAATCGTTTAAATGGGAAAAGAATATCAGGTTCGTACGCCATGTCAAGCCTTCCGAGCATCCGGCATTCTACTGCTCGAGCAGGTTCACACTCAATATAACCAGAGCCCGGATGGCAGAATGCGGCTACTGTCCATCTGCGAGGATTTTCGAGGCCGCGGCATGCGGAGTTCCGATCGTGAGCGACCGTTGGAGTGGTATGGAGCAGTTTCTGGTTCCGGGAGAGGAGATTGTAACGGTTGAAAACACCCGGGATGTGCTTGATGCACTGGATATGAATGAGGGGCAGAGGATGCGGATTAGAGAAAAAGCTAGGCAGAGGACTTTGGACGAGCATACCGCTTTTAACAGGGTTGCCGAGTTGGAGAGGGTGATCGGCTTGACTTACCGTTTGCAGGAGGCTGTGTGATGTGGGGAATAATACCTGCTGCAGGATCAGGCAGTCGGATTCAGCCCCTGGCGTTTTCAAAGGAACTTCTTCCTGTGGGCAGTCAGGCGTGGGAGAATGTTCTCAGGCCCAGGGCGGTGAGTGAATATCTTATAGAGCGGATGGTTGCCGCGGGGGTGGACAAGATCTGTTTTGTCATCTCCTCCACTAAAAGCGATATCATGCGTTATTTCGGCTACGGCACCGGGAATCTCACCTTCTGTTACACTGTGCAGCCGAAACCGAGCGGACTCTGCGATGCAGTATTCAGACCCCTTCCGTTCATAGGTGATGACGAGAACATAATCATCGGTCTCCCCGATACCATTTGGTTTCCTGAACTGGCTCTTTGTGAACTGCCTGACGGCGGGTGTTCGCTGCTTCTTTTTCCGGTGGACAGGCCGGAATATTACGATGCGGTCAGGATGGATGAGAACGGTCGGGTGCTCGAGGTGTATGTAAAACAGATGCAGACGGTATCCAACCTTATCTGGGGTGCTATCAAGATGCCAGGGAAGATTATGCGAAGGTTGTATTCACTGTGGAGCAGTCCGGGAAACGGAGATGAATACATTGGAACACTGTTGAACAAACTCATTGCAGGCGGTGAGACTGTGAGGGGTATTCGTGCCGGATCTGTCTATGTGGATGTGGGTACGGTTAACGGTTATTACAAGGCGGTACAGTTGCTGAATTCAAAGACGTCTCCAGGCAGTTCTTCACTGGAATTTGTTCATGAGCACAGATAATGTTCTGGATAGAATCGTTTGTGGCGCTGAAGACTTCTTTGATCCTGTTTTGATCATAGCCGCTCATCCTGATGATGAGGTGATCGGAATGGGTGCCAGGCTTGAAAAATTGCGCAATGCGGTTGTGGTCTATGTGACTGACGGGGCCCCTAAGGACTACAGCTTCGCTTATGAGGCCGGGTTCCCGTCCCGCCAGGCTTACGGCAGGGCGCGGCTGAACGAGGCCAGGGAATCGCTGGATATTGCAGGGCTGTCTTCCAAAAATTCTCTGTGCATGGGTTATTATGATCAGGACCTGAGCCTCAATATGGTTGGACTCATACTAAAAATCAAAGAACTGTTCAGAACCGTGCAGCCTCTCGCAGTGTTCACTCACAGTTACGAGGGGGGACATCCTGATCATGACACCGTTGCCTTTTCTGTAGCCTGTGCACGCAGACTGAGTCGGCAATCGCCCCTGCACTGTGAATTCACCTCCTATCATAATCAGAAGGGTTACATGAGGACGGGACATTTTCTCAGTTACAGAACAAGAATGTTCAGAAAGCGAGTACTTAACAGAGGGGAAAAGGAGCATAAGGAACGGATGAGGAATTGTTTCAGAACGCAAAAAAGAATGCTGGAGAGGTTTTCGTTTGATTCCGAGCTGTACAGGTCCGCACCCCGTTACAATTTCTCCAGCCCTCCGCACAAGGGTGTTCTCTTCTACGAGATGTTCGACTGGGGAGTAACCGGAAGGCAGTGGAGAGCCTTGGCTGATGATGCCAAACGTCTTCTGAGGATAAGGGGCTGATGGGTTTTTCCATTCTCAATGTGGCGTATCCTTTTGCGCCCGTTTGTCCGGATACGGCCGGAGGAGCGGAACAGGTGCTGCTGTCGCTCGACAAGTATCTGCACAGGAACGGACACAGATCCCTTGTTTTGGCTTGCAGGGGAAGCAGGGTCAATGGTGAATTGAGGGAAATTGATGTTCCAGAGGGGCTGATCGATGACCTGACGCGTCTGTCTGTAGAGAAGAAGTACCGATCTATGATCGAATCCATGGTAAAGGAGAACGGAGTAGATCTGGTGCATTTTCACGGAATCGACTTCGAGCGGTATCTTCCCTCCGTTTCTGTTCCGGTTCTGGTGACGCTGCATCTTCCCGTTTCATGGTATTCACCCTGCATACCGTTAATAAACAGATCTCAGATCTATTTCAATTGTGTCTCCTACAATCAACAGTCCACTTGTCGTAATCTGCCTAATCTGCTGGGGGTGATCGAGAATGGTGTAGAGATCTCTTCATTATCTGGTGTCCAAACCAGGGAAAAATACGCTGTGACAATGGGCAGGATCTGTCCGGAAAAGAGACTTCACGTGGCGATGGATGCCGCACGCGAGGCCGGAATCGCGGTTCTTCTTGCCGGTAAAGTGTACCCCTACAGAGAGCATCTGGCCTACTTCAGGGAGCTGATTGTCCCTCGTCTCGACAGCTGCTGGTGCAGATTTCTGGGAGCGCTGGACCCTGCCGGCAGGCACCTGATTCTGAGTCGTGCGCTATGCACCCTGGTCGCCAGCAGAGCGCCTGAGACAAGCTCACTGGTGGCGATGGAGTCTCTCGCTTCCGGGACACCAGTGATAACTTTTCCCTCCGGTGCCTTACCGGAAATTGTCGATCACGGCAGAACCGGTTTCATAGTTGAGAACAAGGATGAAATGGTCCGGGCCATACGGAAAGTTACTTCTCTGGACAGATATGAATGTCGCAGGGCTGCTGAAGAAAGATTTTCGGTCCGGAGAATGTGCGGTCAGTATATGGATATGTATGAATCGATCATCAGTGTTTGCGGCTGCAAGGGGAAAGAGCATCTGGCCGGATGAGTATCGATTTAAGTATTGTGAACAATCATCGCGATTTCGTGTCTCTGGTTCCCCAGTGGAACCAGCTTTCGGAATGCTCCAGTGATGCGACTCCGTTTCAGCTCCCCGAGTGGGTGCTTCCCTGGTGGGAGGAGTTCGGCAATGATGGACTGAAGGTGGTGCGTGCTCTGGATGAAAACAGGCTTGTGGGTCTGGGTCTGTTTTTTACATATAATGATTCTTCGAAGCAGAAGCTGTGCTTCATCGGTTCAGGAATAAGCGATTATCTCGATCTTGTTATGCATCCTGAGTACAGGTCGAGTTTTCCGGACGAGATCATAAGATATCTGAGCGGCTGTGGGGATTGGGATCAGTGCGACTTTCAGGAGCAAAAGGAGGGCGCATCCCTGCTTGGGGTGTCGGTCCCGTCGAGTATCAGGGCATGCAGCTCGGTGCAGAGCGTCTGTCCCTATGTCAAAATGCCCGGTGACCGGGAAGCGCTCCTGAAAACCCTGCCAAAAAATATGGAGAAGAACATACGCAGATCCGTGAACCGGGCCAGGAGAATGGGGAAGGTGGTGTTTGAAAGGGCTGATCCGGGCAGATTCGAAGAGTTCATGGATGATCTGGTGAGACTGCATGGTGACAGGTGGAAAAGCAGATCCTGTGAAGGAGTCATCTCCGGCCGGCAGATCGAGAAGTTTTACAGGTCGGCAGGTCTGGGTTTGATGAACCGGGGTGTTCTTAATCTCTACCGGCTGAAAGTGGGAAACCGTGTTTGTGCAGCTTTTTACTTCCTTACATACAAACGTCGGACTTATGCCTATTTGGCAGGTTTTGATCCGGAGATGGAATTCTGCAGTCCCGGTACTCTGGGTATCTATTTCAGTATGCGGGAGGAGATTAAGAGGGGAAGCGAGGTTTTCGATTTTCTGAGGGGGGCTGAAAGTTACAAATACCACTGGGGTGCGCAGGATAGGACCAACTGTAGAATTTTGCTTGAGCACAGGAGTTGAACATGGCTCGGTTTCTTTTGATACGTCACGGGGATTGTGAACCGGTGGGTAAATATCTGGCTGGCAGAAAAGAGAACGTGCATCTGAATGCAAACGGAAGGAGGCAGGCGGAGTGTATTGCCGATGGTCTCGCTGAAACGAAGATCGATCATCTGTTTTCAAGTCCGCTGGAAAGGGCTGTGGAGACAGCGGAGCGGATTGCCCGTGTACAGAATACGGAAATCAGGACAGATGAGGCTTTTCTGGAGATCGATTACGGGGATTGGACCGGAATGTCTTTTGAAAAGCTGGCTTCTGATGATCTGTGGAGCCAGTTCAATCGTTTCAGAAGTTCCACCCGGGTTCCCGGGGGAGAGATGATGATAGAGGTGCAGAAACGCTTTGTGAGTCGTATCAAAGCACTTCATGATGAGAATCCGGAGTCGGTTGTGGGAATAGTTTCTCATAGCGACCCTATCAAATCGGCACTGTGCGGATATGCCGGAATATCGCTTGATCTCATGCATCGGCTTGTGATAAATCCTGCATCGGTAAGTGCTTTTGATCTGAGTGTGTGGGGTGCTGAGATCCAGTTCATTAATCGGACAGGCGGGTTCTGATATGTTGGTTTACGGTGATCACAGGGAACGAGTGGAAACTGGTCAGATGGTCAGGCGCATAAGGGAGATTGTCAGGATTCTGACAACCACACCGGATTACGACCATGCCGTGGAGCTGCTTTCGGAATGCGGTTGTTTGGAGGCTGCGGTTACGGATCAGTTCTGCACTGATGCTGAATGGATCGGTGTCTTGGCCTCGGGCTGCAGGCAACTGACTTTGTCGGCTGCATGGATTCTCAACAGATGTTACAAAGGTGAGGAGGTGGAAAGGTCATCTTTGGAGAGTGTGGTTAAGCAGCTCGAGATACTGGGCACTGTCGGCTTGCCTCGGGAAATCGAATATTCTGTTCCTGAGGGTTATGCCTTCTACGCTCTGTATCCGGAATGTTACATTGTCTCCGCGGAAAAATTCTATAATCAGCTCCATCCTTCTCGTGCCGTGTGCATAGGGCTGCGCAGTATCGGAAGCAGTCTTTCTGCAGTCGTTGCGTCAAGACTGCAGCAGCTTGGAGTTGAAGCGGTCAGTTTCACGGTGAGGCCTCGGGGTCATCCTTTCAACAGGTATGTAAAATTCGGTGCTGAGCTGGCAGAGCTCATAAGGTCTGATTTGTCTGGGCCCTATCTGATCGTGGATGAGGGACCGGGGTTGAGCGGTTCGTCTCTGTGCGGAGCTGCCAGATCTCTTGAGGAGCTTGGCGTAGCTTCTCACAATGTGGTGCTTTTTCCCAGTTGGGTTCCTTCCGGCAGGGAGCTGTTGTCGGAAGAGGCGAAAAACCGCTGGCCTGATTACAGGAAAGTCTGCACCACTTTCGAAGAAGTGAAGAGTAGTATGAGCCGGTTCAGTTCGCCGGGGGAGTGCCTGGATGTTTCTGCCGGCAGGTGGAGAGAAGTGCTTTTGGGACCGCATTCGGAATATCCTGCCGTCAATCCTTATCATGAGAGAAGAAAGTTTCTGGTCAGGGGAGAAGACGGGAACAGTTTTGGTAGTATGCTGAAATTCGCCGGCTTGGGTAAGCAAGCCCGGGAATCGGAAATGCTTTCCAAACTTTTAGAGCAAAGTGGGTTTGCTCCGAGGGTGATCAGCTGTTCCGGAGGGTTTATTCAGTATGAATTCATAAACGGAAACAGGCTCGAGACTGATCGGGACAAAGGATTTCCGGGCAGGGTGGCCGATTACCTTGCATGCCGAAGGGAACTGCTGCCCGTAAACAGTGAACCTATGTCCCTGGAACAGATGGAATCAATGATCAGGGTCAATACTGAAGAGAGCATTGGAAGCACATTCGCAAAGGGAATCAGTTCGAAATCTCTGATCACTGAAGAACTGTATTATAAAGATATTGCTGCTGTGGACGGAAGAATGTTTCCCCACAAGTGGGTCAATTCATCCGGAACATGGTTCAAACTGGACGGAACAGATCATCACAGGGATCAGTTTCTTCCCGGAGTTCAGAATTCGGCCTGGGATGTGGCGGGTTTCTTTATCGAGTTCGGGATGTCCCAGGCGCAGAAAACGCTGTTTCTTGAAATGTATGCAAAGAAAATGGCCGATCCTTTCATCAAAGAGCGCCTGCCCTTTTATCTTGTTGCATATAGCGCTTTCAGAACCGGGTATGCTACCATGGCAGCGGAGTCCCTTGGAGAGTCTCCGGATGGAGTTCGTTTCAGACGGTTGGCAGGATTTTATAAAGATGTACTCAGAGCGGAGCTGGTGAATGCGGGAATCGTTCCGCTAAGTTTGAATTGTCAGAAATAATCATGTTAATAGAGGACTGTTGGTATGGGTACAATTGAGCAGGAAATAAGGGAGCTTCGTCCCTGGTTTCACAATCTGCACCTTCCTGATGGAATTCAGACGGTGCCTGATCACCCTTTGGGGGATTTCCCTCTATTCAAGTGGCGGCAGATCGAGCCTTACATCCCCGGTGATCTTGATGGGTGGAATGTCCTGGATATCGGGTGCAATGCCGGTTTTTATTCTATCGAGCTTGCCAGAAGGGGTGCTCGTGTAACTGCTATCGATATTGATGAGCACTACCTTGCCCAGGCCAGATGGGCGGCGGGCAAGTTCGGCGTGCAAAACCAGATCGACTTCAGGCTTATGCAGGTATATGATCTCTCCCGCATGGGAGAGACATTCGATCTGGTCTGGTTCATGGGGGTTTTCTACCATCTGCGTTATCCGCTTCTGGCCCTTGATGTTGTATCGAGGCGGACCGAGAAGATGATGGTATTCCAGACTCTTACTATGCCCGGAGAGGAAGAGTATGATGATCAGAAAGATATTGAACTTTTCAACCGGGAGGTCATGCTTCAGTCCGGGTGGCCCAAGATGGCTTTCATTGAAAAAAAGCTGGCGGGTGATCCTACGAACTGGTGGGCTCCCAATCACGGGGCGATAGAGGCGATGCTCAGGTCCTGCGGGTTCATGGTGACCGAAAGACCCGCTCACGAAACATATATTTGTAAAAAGAACGGTGTGCAGCCAAATAAAAATGATCTCAGGGAGCTTGAATTTCGGGCTGCCTCCGGTCTGGAATGGTAGATCACCCGATGATGTTCTGGTTCTTTCCTCCCGAACTGTTTTTGGTCCTGCCTGCTTTTTTCTTTACTAAAGAAAAGTAGCGGAGCGTGAGGAAATTCAAAACACTGAGCAGTATGGCGATTTCGAATCTTTGCCATGCTACTGCGGTTCCTATCGCACCAGTGTTCCAGAGACTTGCTGCAGTGGCTGTGCCGGTGACGGTTTTTTCTCCTTTGAGAATTGCTCCGCCTCCGATGAATCCCATGCCGGTGATGATTCCGAACAGTACTCTGGACTGCGGTTCCTCACCTGTGAAGAGGTCGTTTCCTATGAGCATGTAGCCGCAGGCGGCTACGGCCACTAAAGGAAAAGTCTGAAGCCCGGCGCTCTGGGCATCCTTTTCCCGTTCCCAGCCTATGGGCAGGGCCAGGCCGTAGGCAAGCGCCAGCTGGAGCAGATAGACAAGTATGGTTTCCCAGTCGTACATAATCAGTTGGACAGATCGAATCGGTAACGGAGACCTATGCCGCCGTTCAGTCCTGCGCCGGTTGAAGGGATCAGGTCGAATCTGGGTGCCAGTTCGAAGAAGAGCGACAGAGGAATGCCTTCGAACAGATAGTTGATTCCGCCTACAGCTCTTGCTCCGGCAGAGGACTCTTCGCTTATTCTGACGACTGCGCCTGCTCCGAAATAAAGCGGAAGTTCGCCGTTGGGAATTGTGAACATGTTGAACAGGTGTCGGATGTAATCGGCATGCAGATGGAGATAGTCTTCGGGGTAGAACGACCAGGCTGCCGCAGCGTTCACTCCGCTTCTGGCTGACAGCCAGTACTTGTAACTGAGGCCGGTGGGTTCTCCGAGGATGATGCCTAGTTCGTGACGTTGATCCTGAGTTTTGACCGAAACGGCCATCACGAGGGTCAGTAGTGTGAAAAAATGTAGCTTTGACCTCATTGCATCGTTCCTTAGGCTAACCTCACCGGCATCTTCAGTTATATTCCCAGTCCGATCCCCAGGTTAATGGAGAGAAACTGGAATGTCTCGCCGTTTCCGTTCTTATTGAAAACCACATGGTACAGAGGATATAGTTCTATCGACAGGTAATCAGGACTGCCCAGCATCAGACCGGCCCCCAGCTGAGTACCGAACCTGTACTGTTCATTCTCTCCGAAAACCTCTTCGAACGGCTCATCATCCCCGTTTGTACCGGTGACGGTGGTTTCCAGGTTCATTACATAGAGTCCCGCACCCCCCTGTACGAAGAAGTTGATGGGGGACAGGGGGTAGTTGGTTGAAAGTCTGGCTATCGGGACTACCTGCAGGATTGTGGCCTCTCCGTTTACATCTACACTGTCCACCAACCCGGTGGGATCCACCCGGTCGAGAAAAGCCGCTTCGTCAGGTCCCCACCTGTTGTAGGCGATTCTTCCCCCCAGAAACAGATTGTCGGTAATGATGAACAGGGCGTTGCCTCCGACGGAGTATCCCCAGTTGTAGCTGTCGAATTCCGATCCGGTCGGTCGGGATATTCCGCCATCCAGACTCAGTTTGAGTTCCTGGGCGGAAAGTCCGGTCCAGAAGGTCAGTAGTATGACCGTCAGACCGGCAAAAAGGTTTAGATGATTTTTATGCATCAGTAATCTCCTTTCAATGCGCAAAAAAAAAAAGATCAGCCGTTGACGATGCGTCCGCCGTTGGGGTGAAGCACCTGGCCGGTCATGTAGGATGAATCTCGGCTGGCCAGAAAAAGGTAGCAGGGAGCTACTTCCCTGGGCTCGCCGGCTCTTTTCATAAGGGTACTCGTACCGAATTCCTTCACGTGCTCAGCACTGAAGCTTGCGGGAATGAGAGGTGTCCAGATCGGTCCCGGAGCGACTGCGTTCACACGTATGTCCCTGTCGGCAAGTTTCTTGGCCAGAGAACGGGTGAACGCCACGATGGCTCCCTTTGTGGCCGAGTAATCAATCAGATAGGGGTTGCCTTCGTAGGCCGTGACCGAAGTGGTGTTTATCACAGCAGAACCCTTTTTGAGATAGGGAAGGGCGTACTTAACCATGTAGAACATGGAGAAGATGTTGGTGCGGAATGTGCGTTCGAGATCAGAGTCGTCTATCTCCTCCAGAGTCTCCCTCACGTGCTGTTCACCGGCATTGTTGACGAGTATGTCGATCCCGCCGAACGCCTCGACAGTCCGCTCCACCGCCTCCCGGCAGAAACGCTGCTCTCCCACATCTCCCGGCAGGGCCAGAGCCCTCGCACCGATCTCTTCAATACGCCTTATGGTATACCGAGCATCCTCGTGTTCGTTTGCGTACACGATTACCACATCTGCACCCTCGCGGGCGAAAAGAAGAGCGGTCGCCTGTCCGATTCCGCTGTCCCCGCCGGTGATCAGCGCCGTCCTGCCGCGCAGCCTGAAACTGCTCTGGTAATCGGGGTAATCGGTTTCCGGAACAGGATTCATCCTCCAGCTGTGGCCGGGCTGATCCTGATGCTGCGGGGGGAAATTCCTGGGCTCCATACCGCTCTCCTTGAGACTTCCAGCCTTCAGGCCCGTGCAGTTCTGCGGGTTGTCTTGATCATCTGGTTGAGACCCCTGCGAGTTTCGCGCACGGCCATGCCGAATCTTTTCTGAAGATCCCTCCTGGCCTTCATTGCCCTGTGGCTAAGCTTCCTCTGGGTCCTTTTGCGTCTGAAGCTGAAGTATTTGAAAACGGTCCCGGTTACTGCCGCAATGGTAAGTGGTAACAGTGTTTTCTTGATAGCACCCATGTTGTACCTCCATAATGCCAAAGTTGTCCACTACTTCTCCTGGTTCTAAACCCTGGGAGGTTTCCTCACCAGTCCCGCAATGAGCGACACTAGAAATAGTACCAGAAAGACATAGAAGAGAAGCTGAGCTGTTCCGGAAACGGCCATCGCCACTCCGGTGAATCCCAGTACGGCCGCCACTATAGCTAAGACCAAGAACACAAGTGCCAGACTCAGCATCGGTCGTTTCTCCTCTCTTGCTTGTCTCCGTGTGGTTCAATGCCGTTTTCAACGAGGGACGGCGGTTCTAAAAAGTAGGAAACTGCAATTAGCATACCACCGCCGCAACGGATCTGTTCAGCTGTCTTTTAGAAATCTGGCCTTTGGAGTGGGAACGATAGGCGTTCCTCTTCGGGCTGCATACACCTGGGTGAATTCAGCCCCCAGAAACAGTATCATGCCTGAATAGTAAAGCCAAAGCAGTATCACCACAAGGGAAGCCGCCGCCCCGTAAGCGTTTATGATGGTAATTGTGCTCAGGTAGATGGTGAGCAGAATTCTTCCCGTCGAGAACAGAAGTGCGGTGAAAAGAGCTCCGACCCATGCCGGATTCCACCTGACTTTGGCGTTGGAGACGTATTTGAATATCAGGGCGAAAAGACAGGTGGCGATACCCAGATGAAGAAAAAAATTGGCTGTGTGCCACAAAAAGGGAACTCCGGGAATAAGTTCGTCAAAATATGTCACCAGCATCGTAACCGCAGTTCCCACTGCAATGCTTGCCAACAGAAGCGGACCGGTGAGAAGTACCAAAAGAAATGAAAAAGCTCTGGTCTTGAGTCTCTGAAGTATCCCCAGTTTCTCTTTGACCTTGATGTTCCAGATCGCATTCAAAGAATATCTAAGATGCTTGAATATCTGCGAAGCTCCCCAGAGAAGAAGAACCACGCTGACAATGGTGGCGGTTAGCCCGGAACCGGGCCGGGATATGTTCAAGACCACCTGCTGCACATACTGGGCTGCAGACCGGCCCATATATGCGCTGAGCTGTTCTATTATATGCCCCTGAGCTGCTTCCGGGCCGTATACAAACCCCACTACGGCTACCGCTATTATCAGCAGGGGGGCAAAGGAGAAAATGGTGTAGTAGGCAAGTGCCGCCGCAAGCCGGGGGGCACTGTCCCGGATGAATTTACTGACTACTTCCTTGAGTAACACTGTGAATGCCGATCCTTTGGGGTTCTTTTTATGTAAGAAGACTGCAAAGAGAATGCCAAAGGTACTTATCGGAGGGAACGGCTCTTACTGAACCACTCTATGATCTTTCTGGAAATGCTCCCCGGACGGGGGATCCGGGGCAGTTCCTGCGCGGAAAACCAGTGCGCTTCCTCTATCTCCACCCCGTCCTCCTGTATCTCTCCCCATACCCAATCTGCGGTGAATGCAACCATGAGGGAGCTGGAATAGGGCCAGGGCTGGCTTCCGAAATACCTGATGTTGTCGACCTCGACCGACACCTCCTCCATTACTTCCCGTTTCACTCCCTCTTCAAGCGTCTCTCCAGCCTCCACATATCCGGCCACCACGCTGTACACCTGTGACCCCTTGCGCCTTCCCAGCAATATCCGGTCACCGCGCAGTACCGCCATGATCACCGCAGGGGAGATGCGGGGATAGCTGGTCAGACCGCAGCGGGGGCAGATCATGGCGAATTCAGTCCTGCTTCTGTTCGTCTCCGCTCCGCATCTGCCGCAGAACCGATGCGTTCTGGCCCAGTTGAGTATCTGTGCCGCCCTTCCGGCTATTCTGTAGGTGCCTTCCTCCAGTTTGCCGTAAAGAGTGCGGAAATCCTCCAGAACGATTCCTTCAGGCAGAGATGACCCCTTTTTTATTTCCGCACAGTAATACTTCCGTCCACCGATATCGCCCAGATAGTTCTCATTGCCGGTCTCAACGGAGGAAAGCTCCTCCAAACCGGGTAAAGACACACCTCCCTCGTGCTCCGAAACAACCATATCGTTTTCAGAAAAAAGAAACCAAATCGGTGTATTACCGTCATGCAGCTTGGTCGTATCCGAATTCATGCATCATCCGTTTTATGAAAGTAAGCCTCAAATGGACCGCATCAGGAAAAAATCACAGCTATGCGTTTGTTTTCTATACGGCTTTGAGCTTTTTTCCAGCCCAGCGGCTTGTTTGTGCCAGAAACAGATTGGAAAACGAACTGACCACGCTGCTGATAAACGTCCACAGGATCATATCCTTCCATGAAGTCACCTTCTTTTCCTTTTTGGGGGGTTTCCTGTGACGAATTCCCATCCAGCTTCTCTTCAAACCTGTCTTAACCAGTACTCCTCCGATGCTCATGATGGCGAAACCTATATAAGGCCACAGGATTTTACGGACTTTTTTCTTCTTCATCATCTTCCTTTTCTTCATGATACCTCTCCTCCGGTCTAAATGCCTGTTGAACCCCTTCAACCCTAATCCTCTTCTGGTAGCAAATTCCGCGACAGATCTGTACTTGTTCCTATCAATCTTAACCATAGATTATTTTACCTGTATGTATGCGACCTTTGTCCTGTTTGAGAAATATCTGCAGACTTTGGCTCACAGGAATAATCTTTCTGCTTGCCGTATGTGGTTATATCCTCTACGGTGTTTTATGGGTGGTTCAGTTAATGCGTAGAATGATGAAGTTTTCTCTTGTAGTGCTTTTTTCCGTAATTTTCGCCGGGTTCATGTTTTTTTACTATCTGTTTATGCCTATCGGGGTTCAGGACGAAACCGTTAAGATAGTGATCAGCCCCGGAACTCCTATCGGAGCTATTGTCGACTCTCTCAGAACTCACGACGTGATCACATCCCGCAAAGCCCTTCTGATCTGGTTGAGGATAACCGGCACGGCCAATCAAATCCAGGCCGGCAGGTTCCGCTTTCTTGAAGGGGAGGGGGTTCTTAGCGCGTCGGAAAAACTTCTGGATGCCGAACCGATTGAAAAAGCGGTCACTATCAATGAGGGCCTTACAATGGAACAGACTGCCGGCAGGTATACCGCCGAAATGCAGACTGATTCGGCTGAGTTCGTGCGTCTGTGCAATGACCCCGATTTCATCAAGGGGACCGGCATAAAAGCAAAAAGCCTGGAAGGCTATCTGTTTCCTGATACCTATCGTTTCCCGGAGGAATCCAGGGAAGCCCTAATCATCAGAAAAATGGTCTCCCGATTCCATGAGGCTTACGCCACGGTCAAAGGTGACAATGACATAATGGAAAAATACAGCATGCACGAGATTGTCACTCTTGCTTCCATAGTGGAAAAAGAGGCGACACTGGCATCTGAAAGAGGACGGATTGCCGGAGTGTTCCATAACCGGCTCGAGCTTGGGTATCCGCTGGGAGCGGACCCCACGGTCAGGTACATCTTTAGAAAGTTCAGCGGACCGCTTCTGGTTTCTGAGCTGAAATCGGATTCTCCCTACAACACCAGACGTTTCACGGGGCTTCCCCCAGGACCGATCTGCTCTCCCGGGCTTGCCGCCATTCAGGCCAGTACAAATCCCGATTCCACCGATGAGCTCTATTTTGTTGCACGCTGGGATGGCACGGGGGCTCATGACTTTTCCAAAACCAATGCAGAACATGAGCGGAAAAAGCTTAAGATACGAAGGCAGAACGAGTTACGAAAAAAAATGAAGGGGTTGAAGTGAAAAAATTCAGTCCGGCTGTACCCGAACGTTTTGTGAAATTGGTGGGAGCATTTGTCCTTTGTGCTGTGATGCTGTCCTGGGCTGATATGATGCAGCCGCGCCGTCTGGTGGACGGACACACTGCAGGAGTTCTTCCCAAATCATATTTCGATCTGGAATGTAGGGTATATGCTTCTGGTGATCCCATGCTGGGCTCAGGTCTCAATCTGGGTATTTCTGTAGGGCTGACCGACCGGCTTACCCTGGGGGTGAGCTACGGAGGTGAAGGGCTGATCGGGCGGAGCAGGGATGTGCGGTTCAACTCTCTTCCGGGTGTGCTTGTAAAATACAGACTTTTTGAGGAAAGAATCGTAATGCCTGGTCTTTCTTTGGGTTATGACCATCAGGGGTATGGCGGTATCGCCGACACCGCTGAATTCGGATACAGCGGATTCGTTTATAAATCACCCGGCTTCTTTCTGGCTCTCAGCAAGAACTACATCATGCTGAATGTAATTCAGATCGGTTTTCACGGCACGATGAACTATTCTCTGGAAGAGCGGGATAATGTGCACTGGCCCAATTTCACTACCGGCCTGGATATCGGTATCAATGAGGAGCTGGCTTTTGTTGTGGAATACGATTTCGCCTTCAACGACAGAAGCGGCAAAGAAGAAAAGTATTACGCACTTCCGCATAGAGGACTTCTGAATGCCGGTTTGAGGTGGGCGTTTTCACCCAGTTTCCATTTCGAATTCGATTTCAAGGATTTGATGGAGAACAAACAGAAGCGCGATGGAGCCTACGGGTGGAGCAGGGAACTTAAGTTGCTCTACTATTCCCAATTCTAGGTAATTTTCCTTGTGAACCGAGCGTAGTAACTACATGAAGCAGAAAAGGTTGAGCGCCGATATGAAAAACATTGGAACCTGGGTCACTGTTCTTCTAGTGCTGGTTACATCACTATCGGCTCAAAACGGTGTCTTATCCAACCAGCACCCTCCGGTTGATTCCAGTCAGCAGATTGCAGATAGAATTGTGAAGTCAGATGTTCCGGTTCTGTTGGATTTCTGGGCAAGCTGGTGCATGCCTTGCAAAATACTCGACCCGATCATTGAAGATTTGGAAAAAGAATACAAGGGAAGAGTTCTTTTCATCAAAGTGGATGTTGATCAGCTCAAGGGACTTGCCCAGCACTTCTCTGTGAAGGCAATACCCTCCATCTTTATCATTAAGGATAAAGCAGTAGTAGATGCTATCCCCGGTGTGAGATCCAAACAGGATTATCAAGCCGCATTGGATAAGGTACTCGAGACATCCAAAAAGAAACGTTCTGACTAAAATGTCTCTCCCCGAACTACTTGCCCCCGCAGGATCATTCGCCTGTGCTCAAGCCGCTTTCGATCATGGGGCCGATGCAGTCTATGCCGGCATCGGAAAGTTCAATCTCAGGGCGCATTCTCCCAATTTCACAGTGAAAGAGTTTTGTGATCTGATGCGGTATGCATCCGGTCTGGGGCGAAGAGTATATGCTGCCTTGAATATAATGCCCGATGATAAGATGCTGGATTCATTGAGACTTACACTGGAAGAGCTGTGTGGGCTTGGTGGGGTGCCGGATGCTTTTATCGTAAGTGATCCTGGCGTTCTGAGCGTGATTTCTGAGTTGTGTCCCGATGCAGAGCTGCATCTCAGTACTCAGACCGGTTGTTTCAATTCAGCTTCTATGCGGTTTTGGAAGGGTCAGGGCGTAAGCAGAGTCGTTCTGCCGCGTGAACTTAATCTCGAACAGATAAAGCATCTCTCTGGTCTGGATATCATGGAGACAGAAGTATTTGTTCATGGGGCCATGTGCGTTTCCGTTTCCGGTCGCTGTCTTCTTGGAGCTTATCTTGGGAAACGTCATCCAAACCTCGGTGACTGCCCTCAACCCTGCAGATTTAATTACCGTATCATTCCTCAGGAAGCGGGAATGAAAACGGATCACGATGGTTTCTGGGTGGAAGAGTCGGAAAGCGGAGCATATTTGCTCAATTCAAAAGATCTTTGTACTCTGGAAATTCTTCCTGAGCTTATTCAGACCGGTGCGGCATCTTTCAAGATTGAGGGCAGAAACAAAAGCGCACACTATGTGGCCTCAGTGGTGAAAGTGTACCGGGATGCGCTGGATGCTGCTGAAGCTGATCCTGAAAACTACCAGCTTAAACCCTGGTGGATGGATGAGTTAAATTCAATCGAACACAGAACCTACACATGCGGTTTCTATAACAGTGATCCGTTCAAGCAGGATCTGTTCGCTTCAAAAGCTTCGGCCGGGTTTCGGCTGGTCGGCATGGTGAAAGCTGTCATCGAAGGGCGACCGGTGGTTGATGTCAAAAACAGTTTTTCAAATCGAACCCGGATCAATGTGTTGCCAGTCAGGCAGCGTCTTGAGCCGTATGATCTTCTGTTTGAGAGTCTGATGGAGCTCGATGGCAGAGTTGTTGAGAAGGCATGCTCCAACCGCTTGGTTGTGCTTGAGGGCTGCAGCGAACGGCTTCGTACCGGGGATATGTTGAGAGTAAAAGTGTAGGTTGTTGTTCTTCCGCGGCAAACCTTGCAGCTTAAATGTACTTCCTTTTTATTGTTTAGAATAGATGCATTACGGGCTTCTGTCCAGCGAACATTTTTTCCCCGGTGCGCTGGATTTATATTATCAGTTTAAAATCCGAAACAATTTTAGCAGGAAGTAGATATGAACAGTCATAGAGGAGAATCTGAATTTGAGTGTAATGATCTGAATGGCGTACTTGAAACAGCTATGAGGAGGAATGCCATAAATTCCGAGCTCTTTCAGAAGTATAATGTGAAACGTGGGCTGCGTAATGCAGACGGTACCGGTGTGCTGGTCGGGCTCACCAATATCGGTGATGTGCACGGATATATTCTGGATGAAAATGAAAAGGTTCCGGTTGAGGGACGTCTCAGGTATCGTGGTATCGATGTAGAAGATATTGTTGAGGGGTTTCAGAAAGAGAAGCGGTTTGGATTCAGTGAGGTAGTTTATCTGCTTCTTTTCGGCAATTTGCCTGATCAGCAGCTGCTTACGCATTTCAACGAAATGCTTGGTATGTGCAGAGAACTGCCTGCTGGTTTTACAGAAAATATGATTCTAAAAGCGCCCAGTTCAAATATCATGAACAAACTTGCCCGTTCTGTATTGGCGTGTTATTCCTATGATTCCAACCCCGAAGACCTCGATATCCATAACGTTGTCCGTCAATGTATTGAATTGATTGCCCGTTTCCCCACTATGGTGGCGTATGCGTATCAGGCCAAGTGTCACTATTTTGATCAAAAGAGCCTGGTCATTCACAAGCCCCAGCCTGAACTGAGTACGGCTCAGAACCTTCTGCACATGATTCGCCCCGACTCCTCTTATACTGAACTGGAAGCGGAAACTCTTGATCTCGCTCTGGTGCTTCATGCGGAGCACGGGGGAGGAAACAACAGTGCTTTTGCGCTTCATGTGGTTTCCTCTTCGCATACCGACACTTACTCCGCAATTTCAGCAGCAGTAGGATCTCTGAAGGGGCCTAAACATGGAGGAGCAAATATTAAGGTGGCTGCCATGTTGGAGGAGATCAAGGAGTCGGTGAAGGATTGGGCTGATGAGGATGAAATCGCGGCGTACCTGACCAAAATTCTGTGCAAGGAAGCATTTGACAGAAGCGGTCTGATTTACGGAATGGGGCACGCCGTTTATACATTGAGTGATCCCCGTACAAGCATCTTGAGAGAAAAATCGGGCGAACTTGCTCAATCCAAATCACGGGCGGATGAATATCAGCTTATTCGTACTGTAGAACGTCTCAGCCCGCAGGTATTTGCAAAGATCAAAAAGAACAGCAAGCCGATGGCTGCCAATGTGGATCTTTATTCCGGTTTTGTATACAGCATGCTCAATATTCCCCAGGAGCTGTATACACCAATTTTCGCTATCAGCCGCATCGCCGGTTGGTCGGCGCACAGAATAGAGGAACTTGTAAGCGGGGGAAGGATAATCAGGCCGGCATACAAGAGCGTTTCCCAGCGTCGTCCTTACATTCCGCTTGTCGATAGAGAGCATGAATAAGCAAAGCTATGGGTAGGTTTTGGATTTTTTTTCCATAACTTCACACTCCACTTACCGCTTCTGTTTTACAATACCTGCTTTTTTTTGAAGAAGAAATATTCTCCGATCGCAATAGCCACCAGCATCGGGCAGCCTGCGACAAACCCCCATGGTGAATCACTTCCAGGGATCGCGCCTACATTGATTCCCAAAAGGCCCGTAAGAGGCATAGCGGTAGGAAAAATTGTAGCCACTATGGAGGACCGATACTTAATAGAGAGTGCTGTATTGTTCGTGTCACGAAATTCTTATGCGAATGTACTCAGCCAAATCTTTCAGTATCTTTCCTTTGTTTCCCAGGAAGTCAATGTCTCTCCACGCGTTTTCAATCAGTTCCTGTGCATACCTTTTCGAATCCGGCATACCGACCACTGCAGGAAAAGTGGCTTTCCCTTTTGCGCGGTCGCTCCCGGCGTCTTTGCCGAGTGTTTCTGTCGTACTCTCCTCGTCGAGAATATCATCTATCACCTGGAACGCAAGTCCCACATGATTGCCATAAGAGGTGAGGTTTTCCAGAGCCTGAGGTGGGGCATCCGCCAGAAGTGCTCCAACACGGATCGAGGCACGTATGAGCGCAGCGGTTTTGTTGTTATGAATGTACTTCACAGTGGACTTGTCGACCGGCTTGCCTTCCGATTCTATATCGACGACCTGTCCTCCCAGCATTCCCCGGGTGCCCAGGGCGGTGGCAATTTCACTGATTATGTCTGCCCGGCCGATGCTTGCAAGAATTTCGAAAGCCATGATGCACAAAGCATCTCCCCCCAGAACAGCGAGTGCTTCATTGAAGGCTTTGTGAGCTGTGGGCTTACCTCTGCGGAAGTCATCATCATCCATGCAGGGAAGATCATCATGGATTAGAGAGAAGGTGTGGAGCATTTCTATGGCCGCGGCAGCTCTGAGCACCTTCTCCTCTCCGAATTCTCCTCCGCAGGCTTCAAACGCAGCCATTACAAGGCAGGGCCTCACGCGCTTTCCTCCTGCAAAACTGGAATAGCGCATCAGCTTATGAATTGAAGCAGGATGCTGCGCTTCGGAGGGCAGAAGCCGGTCAAGTGCAGTTTCGGTTGCCTCACTTACTTTTTTCAGATAAGCCTTTAGTTCATCCATCAGTTTCTTCTCCGCCGATAAATGATTCCAGCGTAACACCCAGAACCTTTGTTATGAATTCTCCGTCTTCACCTTTGAGCAGCTCTTTCAGTTTCCCTTGAGCGCTTTTCAGGTGCGTATCGCAGTGCCTCATTAGACGGATACCGTTTTCAAAATGAAGCAACGCTTTATCGAGAGTCAAATCCTCCCGTTCCAATTGTTCTATAACGTTTTCGAGTTCAGCAAGAGCTTCCTCGAAAGTATGATTGTTTGCTTTTTTGGTGGCCATAGGTCTGTTCCTCATCAGATCGGATGCTAATCTGTTTAAAAATACCTTTTCTATTATCCTGTGTCTGTCTAGTCGACTACTTTGTCAATTGTAGCCCCGGCCGAGCCTTTCGCAAACCGGATGGTGACCTGATCCCCGCTGCTGATCTCCTCACAACTGCGCACAGCATTTCCTTCCTGATCCTGAACCACGCTGTAACCACGGCCAAGAACGGATAGGGGACTGAGGGACTGAAGTCTGGAGCCGGCAAATCTGAACTGATCATTTACCGAACGCAAAACAGTTTTCAGATTCCTGCAGCATCGGTCTTGAGCCTCATCCCTGCTCTGTGATGCTTCCTGAAACAGCCTCAGGGGACGCTGCATGGCGCGGGATGTCATTGCCCGGTCAAGACGCATCTGAATCTGGGAAAAACAGCGATAGAAATCGTTGATAAGTCTTTCAGAACACGCTTCGAAATATTTCTGGTTTTCTTTGCTGTCCGGCACCGCCATTTCGGCGGCTGCGGAAGGGGTGGCAGCCCTGACATCCGCGACGAAATCCGCTATCGTGAAATCGATTTCATGCCCCACGGCGGAAATCACCGGTAACTGTGATTCGAATATTGCCCGCGCCACCTGTTCGTCATTGAATGCCCATAGATCCTCGATTGAACCTCCACCTCTGCCGACAATCAGAAGATCCACATTCCCATAAATGTTGAAATCTCTGATGGCCCGGACAATCTGCCCCGGGGCCTGGTCTCCCTGCACAGCAGTATCCACCAGTATGATATCGGTCTGCGGTGCACGGGATGCTACAACCCGAACGATGTCTCTGACCGCCGCACCGGTTTTGCTGGTAACCACACCTATTGTTTTCACTGAAATGGGGAGTGGCTTTTTACATTCCGGGTTGAACAGCCCCTCATTGAGCAGCTTCTCCTTCAGTTTTTCAAAAGCGAGGTGAAGTGCCCCTTGACCTGCCGGCATCATCTTGTGAATGTCCAGCTGGTAGTAGCCGCCCCGCTGATACACCCGAACGGATCCGATGGCCATCACCGCCATACCATCCTCCGGGGCGAACGTGAGCTGCACGGAGGTGGAGCGCCACATTACAGCCGGGATCTGGCTCTGCTCATCCTTGAGTCTGAAATAGCAGTGTCCGCTGGAAGCCCGCTTCCAATTGGACAATTCGCCCTCAACCCAGATCAGGGTATTGCCGTCTTCCAGCTTCTGCGCGATTCCACTGTTGACCTCGGATACTGTGTAGGGGTATTCTGATTCCTGCGGAGGACGAAAGTCAAAAACAGAACTCATTTCACATCAACCCGCTCAAAAACTCTGGAAATTGCAGTTGCATGGCCGGTGTCATCATCAACATCTATGATGACGCCGTTTATCATGGGATTGTCGTCTGCAGGTTCAAATCGGACATAGGTCTGGAGGATGAATTTTCTGACAACTCCTTCAGGCTTCATTCCAATAATCGATCTTTCCGGACCAGTCATGCCTACATCCGTAATGAAAGCAGTACCTTTGGGCAGAATCCGTTCATCAGCAGTCTGCACATGTGTATGAGTTCCAACGACCGCACTCGCCAGGCCGTCGACATGCCAGGCAAAAGCAGCCTTTTCGCTCGATGCCTCTGCATGTATATCGACAAAAACAATTGGTGTATGCTGTCGCAGTTCATTGATCGCCTCCGTGCCCATGCGAAATGGGCAGTCAAGTGCTTCATGAATGAATGTGCGTCCCATGAGGTTGACAACACCGATTTTCCGGCCATCGGGAAGTGTGAACAGAGTAGAGCCGTGTCCCACATTTCCCGGCGGATAGTTCAGCGGTCTCAGTACAGGAGCCTCACTCATGAAGGAGTAATCTTTGTCCGCAACGGAAAAGGAGTGATTCCCGCCGGTTATGACACTCATCCCGTACTTGCGCAGCTTCCTGTATAGGTTTTTTGTAAGCCCCCGACCTCCGGCGGCATTCTCTCCATTGCCGATGCAGATATCCACCTGACTTTCTTCAATAAGAGAGGAGAGCCTCTCAGCGAGGGCTCTCCTTCCGGCAGTTCCGAAAATATCACCTATGAAAAGTATTCTCATTATTTAGCGAATTCTGTGAATCTGCTTTCGCGGATGATTGTTACCTTTATCTGGCCCGGATACTCCATCTCGTCCTGGATCTTGAGCGAAATCTGCCCGGCCAGCTCCTGAGCCTGAGCATCATTTATGGTTTCCGGCTCAACCATGACTCTGATTTCACGCCCGGCCTGAATGACGTAGGCCTTCTGTACACCCCTGAAGGAGTCAGCAATTTCTTCCAGTTTGGTAAGTCTGTTGATGTAATTTGAAAGAGTCTCTCGCCGTACTCCGGGACGGGTACTGCTGATTGTATCTGCCGCCTGAATGAGAATGGGGTAGAGGGATATAGGGGCCACATCCTCGTGGTGAGCCGCAATAGCGTTGCAGATGACTTCGTTTTCACCCGCTTTGGCGGCCATTTCGGCACCGAGTTCGGAGTGAGTACCTTCGGTTTCCCGGTCAATCGCCTTACCGATGTCGTGAAGCAGACCGGCCCGAATTGCCGTTTTGGGATCGAGACCAAGCTCCGTTGCCATCAATCCGGCCAGAATAGCTACTTCCTTACTGTGCTGAAGAACATTCTGCCCGTAGGAGGTGCGGTATTTCAAACGGCCCAGCATATCGACTGTTTTTGGCTTGAGACCATGAACATCCAGCTCGAAAATGATCTCTTCGGCAGCTTCCTTCATGATTTTTTCGAGTTCTTTTTCGCTTTTCTTGATAAGCTCCTCGATGCGCCCCGGATGAATCCTTCCATCCGTGATCAACTTCTCCAGTGCCAACCGGGCAATTTCGCGGCGGATCGGGTCGAAGCCGGAAAGTATAACCGCTTCCGGGGTGTCATCCACGATCACATCTATGCCGGTAGCCTCTTCAAATGAGCGGATATTTCTACCCTCGCGGCCAATGATCCTGCCCTTCATCTCATCACTGGGCAGATGCACCACGGAAACCGTCGATTCCACAGTCGTGTCGGCTGCACATCTCTGAATGGACTGGACGATTATTTCCTTGGCTTCTTTCTCAGCTTCTGATTTGGCCTGATCCTTAATTTCTTTAATCATCTGGGCACATTCATAACGCACCTGACCCTCAAGGTTCTCCAGAAGCAGTTTCTTAGCTTCTTCCTGAGTCATGTGGGAGATCTTCTCCAGTTTTTCATTCTCCAGTGAGATGAGGCGGCTTAACTCGTTGTCTTTGGTTCGCAGGGTTTTTTCTTTTGAATTGAGGAAGCTTTCCCGGGCATTGAACTCAGATTCTCTTTTCGATATAAGTTCCTCGCGCCTCTTGACTTCCAGATCTGATTCCTTGATGCGCTGCTGTTCCTGGCGAAGCTGGTCGCGAGTCCTGTTCGTTTCCCGCTCGAAATCGGTTTTTGCTTTGAACCACTCGTCCTTAGCTTCCAGAATGGCCGTTTTTTTCTTGAGTTCAGCTTCGTTTTTCGCTTCTTTGAGGATTATGTCAGCTTCTCTTTGAAGCTCCTCCTCGTGCTTTCTTTTGAAATTCCTATCGGTGATAATGCGCCAGAAGAAGCCACCTGTAAAGCCCAGTGCGCAACTTATCACACCGATAAGTATTAAAATGTAGGGGAATCCCATCGAAACCTCCTGAAATGGTTATGCATCAGTTAATGTATATTGAACATCCGAACGATCGGATCAGTTTTTCCTGCGAACTATATACTGCGTTCCGGAAAATCCGGAACCGGGCGAATAAATGGCTAGAGCGATTGCGTACGGTTCAGCAGAACCACAGGCGTGGGGAGAAATGGAAGGCAAAGGCCGGATGAAAGAGGTTATGCCTGAAGGAGCGATTCAATCTTTTGCGAAAGTGATTCGATTCTGTCCTGGTATTCCTTCAGTTTCTTCATATCCTCTTCGTATTTAGCTTTGGTCTCGAACAGTTCACCTGCGATATTCAATGCAGACAGAACTGCGATTTTCAGATTATCCCGAGAAGCGGTAAGCTCATTCAGTTCCGCTATTTTGGAATTAACATACTGAGCAACCCGTTTGGTTGTTTCTGTATCCACATCACCTTTAATGGAATATTCGACCCCAAAGATTACCACCCGAATACTCTCCGAGCTCATAGGTACCCCCACCCGCTCTATTTCAGTTACTGCACTGATTCCAGTTTGCTCAGTAACCCCTGTATTCGTTCTGCCGCGGAATTAATTTTTTCCTGATTTCCGTCGGCATCCGCCCTCAGTGACTCAAGCTGTGATGAAAGATTCTGATTCTCACTCTCCAACTCGGCAATTCGGGCATTCGACTGCTCCAATGACTGCTGAATACGAGTTTTTTCATCCTTGTACTCTTCAAGCATCATCAGAAGCATTTCAATTTTATCTTCTAACTGCGAAAGTAATTCAATCGACAAAATCTGCTCCCTTCTTTGAATCTATCTTTAAAACCGAGCCCCGTTTAACAAGGCCAGGCGCTCTTTCCGGTCCGAGAGATTGGAGCCGGTGTTAAATCTATAAAAAAAGCAATATAAAGAATATATACTAAAGGTCGTCATTTGACAATAATGACCTGAATAAAAGTGTATATAGTTATAAATCCATGCTCAGCTTCGAAGAACAGCCTGATGTTTTTTCTCCATTACGGCCAGTATCCGATCGCAGATCTGCTCCACATCACTGTCACTGAGAGTCTTTTCCGAAGACCGGAATTCAACAGAAAAGGTGACGCTCTTACGTCCAGAGCCGAGTTTCTCTCCCCGGTATACGTCGAAAGGCTCAACACACTGCACCAGATCCGAAAGGTCTTGGATCTCCTTTTTAACAGTATCTGAGGACAGCTCTTCAGGCATGACAAAACTGAAATCCCGTTCCAGCGCAGGGAATTTCGGCAATGGTTTGTATTCCGGAAGGACTTTCTGAGCCGTAAGCCAGGACGTCAGATCCAGCTCTGCATAGAAGACATCGCTTTTTATGTCGAAAAACTGGCATGCTTTCTCCGATACTCGCCCCAGAGTTCCGGAAATACCTAAATTCCCGCAAACAGAAGCAGCTTCGGTTCCAAACAGGGGAGTGGAGGTTTCAAGACGGCTGAATGTCAGTTCTCCCATCTTGCAGTGAGCCGCAAAAGCCTCAAGAATTCCCTTGAGAACAAAAAAGTCAACCGCAAGGGGTGTGCTGTTCCATGCCTGTTGAAGGTATTTGCCCTCAATAATTATGGCCAGAACTTCCCGTTCTACGGCTAATCCTGATTCTTTATCCGGCTCGAATACCTTCCCGATCTCAAACAAGCGGTTGTTTTGGTTTTTCCGGTTCAGGTTGTAAGCCACTGTCTCCAGCATATTTGCGGCCAAAGTGGTGCGCATCTCAGCCATATCGGGGCTGAGTGGGTTAAGCAGCTTCACCGGTTCCGTTGAGGGGGTCAGAAGAGCGCGCCTGGCCTCCGAAACAAGGCTGTTAGTCACAATTTCGTTTAACCCGAAATAACACAATGCATTGCGCGCATTGTCCCGGTTTAGCTCCACAACCGCAGGGCTCTTGTCCAGAGAAACTTCCGCCGTGTGTGCAGTGGGGATGTTGTCGTATCCGTAGAGACGTCCCACTTCTTCGACCAGATCAACTTCCTCGGTGACGTCGTGTCTGAACAAGGGAACTATACACTGGATTTCATCCTCTGAAACGGTCGTGCATTGCATTCCCAGAGAAGAAAGATAGGTCGTTATCTGATCAACGGTGAATTCAACCCCAAGGAGCCTACTGGCTCTGAATGGTCTGAGGGATATCTTCTTTTCTGAGAACGGCTCAGGGTACTTATCGATTCGCCCGGCTGAAACTGTTCCTCCGGCAAGTTCGCGCATGAGTTCCGCAGCCGTATCCAACGCATCCTCAAGACCTTGTGCGGGATCCACACCGCGTTCGAACCTGTAGGACGAATCTGTTGAAAGGCCCAGCCGCTTGGAAGTCTTGCGTACCCCTATCTGTTCAAAGAACGCACATTCCAGAAACACGTCTTCAGTAGTCTGGGTGATTTCCGATCCGGCCCCGCCCATGATACCCGCCAGGGCAACCGGCCGTTTGCCGTCGCAGATAAGCAGATCCTCAGGAAGCAGCTTTCTTTCGATATCATCCAGAGTAGTAAAGGTAGTGGTTTCCTGACTGCCGGCGGTACGGACGATTATCTTGCGATCCTCTAAAGTATTGTAATCGAAGGCGTGCATGGGCTGGCCGTACTGCAGAAGAATATAATTGGTGATATCAACCACATTGTTGATTGGACGTAATCCAGCCAGGGTAAGCCGACGCTGCATCCAGCTTGGGGAGGGGCCGATTTTCACTCCGCGCACCAGTCTGCCCATGTAACGGGGATTGCGTTCAGGCGATTCAATTTCCACTGAAATTGCGTTTTCGACAGGGTCGTCGCTTTTCTCCTGAGGCCTGCGTGCTGCAGCTTTCAAAGGAAGATTGTACCGGGCGCAGACCTCCCGCGCAACACCGATCACACTTAGACAATCACCCCTGTCCGGTGTAATTTCTATTTCAATTACGGCATCATCGGGATAATACTTCGACAGTTGCTCACCTATTTTGTATTCCGGGGGCAAAGAAAGTATTCCGCTGTGTTCATCGGAAATTCCCAGCTCATCTTCCGCACAAAGCATTCCGCTGGATTCGATTCCGCGGATTTTGGCTTTGCGGATAGTGAAATCTTCAGCCAGTTTGGTCCCAAGGGTGGCGAATGCCGAAAGCATTCCGGCTGTCACATTGGGTGCGCCGCAAACGACTTGAAACTCCTCACCCGAACCATCATCCACCCTGCACAAGCTGAGCCTGTCGGCATTGGGATGGGGTTCAACGGAGGTCACCCGTGCCACTTTGACCCCCTCGGGTATACTGAGCTCGGTTACCGAGGCCACCTCCAGGCCTGCACTGGTGAGAGCTTCCGCGACCTCCCGGGCAGGCAAGTCGATATCTACAAAATCTTTAAGCCAGCTGTAAACTATTTTCATAAGAGACGTTGTCCGTTTACCGTTTACCGTTTACCGTTGTCCGTT
>JBKHHW010000063.1:0-17011 GCA_046538945.1 Chitinispirillaceae bacterium
GAGAACCTCTCCGCGGAGGAAAGACTTGAACTGCTCAAAGACAGAAAAAAAGAGCTGATAGGCGAAATACTCTCCCAAAAGAGAACACTGAGCAAACTGGACCAGATGATATGTCTGGCCAGAGAGGAGAGATCCGTGGAAAAGGTTATTCTTAAAAGTCTGCCCGAAGTCATTGTGGCTTCTTATCGTACCACTATTCCGTCCTATGATTCCCTTTTCAAGGTAGCTCCCGAAATGGGAGAAAAGATGGGGAAACAAGGTGCGGTATGCATAGATCCGCCGTACTGTTTCAACATTTACCACGATGAGGAATATTGTGAAAAGGATATCGATGTTGAGATCTGCGAGGCGGTGGAGAAAGCATGCCAGGACAGCGAGGGAATAGTATATAAAAAGATAGCTGCGGTTGCTGAAGCTGCCACGATCCTGCATCGCGGTCCCTATGAGGGTCTGGGGAAAAGCTATGCTGACCTGTTCGGCTGGCTTGAGGAAAATGGGTACAAGCCTTCAGACAAACCGCGGGAATCCTTCATAGATGGCATCTGGAACAAGCAGGATCCCGAGGAGTGGTTGACGGAAATACAGATTCCGATTACCAAAGTATAAATTGATTTGTTCGAAGCGGCACAAATAGTGCCGCTTTGTTTTCGGTGTCATGAATCGGAGGAGTGAAGGACATAATCGATAATATCGGGGCTGATTTGCAATCGCAGTGATCTTTGTGCAGAAGAGAGCAGATGGTTCATTCCTCTGCTTTATAATTTGCCGGACAGCAGGCAAATAGGGTTACGACTTTGAACTCCGAGCTCTCTTACTACATTACCACAGCCGTAAACTGCGGAGCACTTTTTGCCGGCTGATATATGGTGTCCTTTTCTGTTCCTTCGAACTGGAGGAGACGATTCTGGAAATAATGTGGATACATCCGCCATTTTGGCCGTACTGCTCAATGAACCGGAGCGGAGAGCGATTATTGCAGTTACCTACGGCAGCACACTTCTCACTCCTTTTTCGCGCATTGTCGGCTATGATCAAAAAAGAAGATTCGATTCAGAACAAGTACAGTCAAAAAGTGTCGTATCTGGCATCCGAACACTCCCCCAGGACGCCAGCCACCTCCTCAAGAGTGTGATAAGCTCAGAGGGAGAGTCCCAGCCGGTGCATGGCTCATAAAGGGGTAAAACCGTTTCGGGATGAAGAGTTGGTCGTGATTTTTCTGCTGATCGCAATGTTCACAAGATTAAGGACCTATCCCGATGCGCATGATGTAAATTAATAATTGATAATAAACTTGAATATGCACTAAATTCATGCTTTAATGGTGTCGGATAAAAGAGCTGCTCGCAAGGAGTCAATCCCTACATCTTCAAATCAATATTGAAAAGACTCTCAAATCCAGTCTGACCTCGGATACGGTGGTTTACACAGTTCAGCTTATTTCCGAAAAAAGTTCCCACATCGAGCTCGACGAAGTGGTGGTTCATCTTAAATCATCACCGTACGCAAAAGAGATTAATCCACGCATATCAGCCTACTCCACAGTGAACCGCTTAGACGAATCGACTTTCAAAGTGACAATTCCGCTCAGCGGCTACGATATGGTTGAAATGAACCGATGTGTGGAAAAGGCAGCCTACAGCCCCGAATCGGCAATCGAAGCATTTCTCAGCAATGCCTGCGCCGACAGTCTCATTTTCACCAAACTCCCCGCTGACCGCTACTACCTGCAGGTGAAACTCATTTTCTCCACCAAAAGCCAGGCCTCATTCCCCGGCAATATCGTTTTCTCCGATGAAATAGGCAGTCTGGGCTTATCAAAATTAAAGGAGTTGTGAAATCTGCTTATCCGTTACGGCAGACACACCTGAACCGCAGATCCAGCCCGGTTCACTAAAGTAGTACACCCGTGATCATCCAGTCCATTTTCATAACAATGCTGATCCCGATGAACCGTTTGCCTGGCATTATCCTTTTTTTCACTCTGCATTGCGCTCTGCTGGCTCAGGATAGTGCTGATGTTACTGCCGGCCTGTCTTCTGAGGTGAATCCGACTCAGGACTGTTCTCCCGTAATCCACATCCTGCACCGAGGAAAATCTCAGGTAATCTGCCTGGACGATTTTTCCACCGGACCCGATTCATGTATGGAAGTGGATATAAATCTTCACACCGTTGCGGGTATGAGTTTCCGGTTTCACTGCAGCGCCGATCGCAAGTGGACCTACTCCGGGATAAAGGTGGAAAACGAAGCCAATCAGCTCCAGAACGTCGGATTAGAGCTGAACAGCGACCACGAACAGAATCTTCAGAGCGCAACCATCACTCTCAATACCGAAGAGAACACATCCGGCAAAAAGGAGCTCAGAGTCAATCCGCGCAGCGACCTGCGATACGGGCCGGATACTGCCCAGCACCTGGAGTTCTCCTTAACCTGGAACAGCTATCTCTGTATTGAAAAGAAACCTGAAACGGAGCAGGTTGAAGTATTTATGCCCTACTCCTACCCGCCCGGGTACGGAAACCGCGGAGCCAAGATCAACTGTGCCGAAAGGCAGATGTTTCATTACAGAAGCTCTGTTGTCATGCCTACCTCCGGTTCGGTACACAACAGAGGTGCGTTGATTAACATCTACCACATCCTGCACCCGCCTAAACTGGAATATGGAGAGGATTTCAGCGGAAGAGAATTCCGTTACGGCAGGCTCAAGAAGAAGAAGAAGCCAAAAAAGAAGGGATGGCTTCAGATAAAGCCGCTGAGGTGACAATCTGCCCCGAAAACCTTTTCCCTGTACAATGAATCTATTATACTGATAGCAGGTATCATTCTGACCCGATCTTTTTTTTCCTTATAAAAGGATGCGCTATGAAAAGATATCTGACCGCAGTACTGATCTTCTTATTTACATTCCCAAATGTTTATGCCCAGTTTTCCGGAGGCAGCGGCACAAAGGACAATCCCTACCGAATCGAAACGCCGGTTCAGCTCAGTTCGATCCGACACTTTCCGGATAAGCACTTTGTATTGATAAAGAATATCGATTTCAGCAACACCCGGTATAGCAGCATAAACGGGGGATGGAACCCGATAGAAAAGTTTTCCGGAAGCCTGGATGGAAACAATCATAAAATAAAAAATTTGTTCATAAGAAATCCTGTCGGTTCCTCCGCGGCTCTCATCGGATTTGCTGAAAGCTCTATGGTCCAGAATATCGGCATAGTCGATTGCAGAATAGAGGGAAGCGGTACAGCAGGTGCTCTTGTCGGTTCACAAAAGAAATCATCGATCATAAACTGCTACGTGACCGGCTCGTTAGAAGGCGGTACAGTGGGCGGGCTTGTCGGATATCAGGTGCAGTCCGGGATAAGGAGCAGTTATGCCGACATCGAAATAAAGGGCGGAAGAAATGTGGGGGGCCTGGTCGGTCACAGCTATAACTGTGGTATCGAGCGTTCATACGCCAGGGGAAAGGTGAATGGAGAAACCAATGTGGGCGGACTGGTGGGAGATATGACATATATTGGTTCAATCAGTCAGAGTTTTGCCGATATTCAGGTGAATGGTAAACGGCATGTCGGAGGACTGGTGGGGAACCGGAGCAGATGCGGATTCAACCCCTCCATAATCAAGAACTGTTATTCTGTAAGTAATGTAGCGGGAGAACAGTATGTCGGAGGGCTGGCCGGCGGAGACAGAGGGTCTTGCTATTCTACGGATAGAATCAAGGCTAACTGCTGTTATGCGGCTGGAAAGGTAAGCGGACAGAAGTTTACCGGTGGCCTGGTGGGCGGCCCGGAGACGATAGGAGGTGAGGGCAATTACTGGGACACGGAGGCAAGTGGAAAATCCAGTTCAGCAGGGCGGCGGAGAAATCCGCTCTCACGCAAACGAGGCAATGGAAACGGCAGGACTACAGAACAGATGAAGACAAAGAGCACTTATAAAAAGAATTCATATAAAAAATTTTCCTGGGACTGGGACTCAGTGTGGGGAATAAAGGAAGATGTGAACGAAGGCTATCCCTATCTTCTCAATGTGCCGGGAGGGGAGTCATCGCAGAAGGGCGGTTCCTGAAAACATCACCACCTCTCTATTCTTAGTTGTTTTACATATGAAACAAAGGAATCTAAGTGAAACTTCTTGTTACAGTTTTTTCAGCCCTTATACTGTTTTCAAGCACCCACGCCGATGCGCCTTTGGAGAAAACAGGGACCTACAAAACCACTGCCGACTCCGTCCAGGGAGGAAAATTCACCGACGGCAAAGATCTCAGAAACATCCGATGGGGAGTAAACAAGGGTTTTGAAAGGATAGTTCTTGATATTCATTACGGTTCATCCTACAAAAAAGGGCCCCCGGCGGAAGTACCATGCAGATACAAAGTCAAATACGAATACTACCCCTTCAGATTCACTGTGGAGATGAGTGGAATCAGAGCTGTCAATGCTGAGTTCGGCCCTTTGGAAAAAAGCACGCTTGTCCGGGAAACGTACCGCATTCCCTACCTGGATGACAGCGGTATGAAATTCGCCGTTTCACTCAAGAAGCCGGTCGAATACGAGATATTCGAGCTGCACGATCCGGCCAGAATTGTATTAGACATACGCCAAAACGCTTCCCCACAGGATCTTCCGGCAGTGTACTCAGTCAGAACATCCGCGGATCTGGGATATGAACAGCTTGGTCACATTGAGGAGCAACTGATCGGCTCCGGGAGCAAGAACACCAGAATAATAAAAACACCCGAAGGTATGTTTGTGGAGGAGGGTTACTATCCAACCCGGGAAAGAGCTCAGGAAAGACTGAAAATGATCTCTCCGAAAGTCGAGGGTAAAGTGGAATTCTTTATAGAAAAGAGAGATTCCGGGTTCCCTCAGGAGTAGAAGAGAATCGATCGGATAGTGTTCCTTTCACAATCTTGACTTTACTTTCAAAAGCCGCCTTTCGAAGATTATCTGGATATCAGGCAGTTGAATCTGTGTACTTCTCCGCTTTCCATGCCTTTCAGCTCAAAAACATACACTCCTCCCACAAGCTGTTTGCCGGCGGGTAAAAGCACCGTTCCGTTCTTCTGATCGGCAACCCACTGCTTCACCTTTCTTCCGGACAGGTGAAAAGCTTCTATCTTTACACTTTCACTCGAATTCCCCGGCAGTGTGAAAGTGACTGTACCGTTTATCATACGTACTTTTTTTCCAGAACTCTTTACAGCGGTTTTTTTCTGAGCAACAGGCGTGGTCTCAAGAGCAGCCTGAAACATTTCCAGGGTAGTTGAGACCCCGTAATAATCTTTATGGACGATTTCTTCGTTCTCTCCGATAAAAAATCCTTCAACGGTTCCGCAGTAAGGCTGCTGAGGAAATGTGGTGGTGTAGCTTGAAATATCCTCGGTGAATATCAGCATTCTCTGCCTGCACAGGTAACGGTATGATCGATTTTCCAACAAAAAGCTGTTCCTTACGATGGTAAAGATTTTACCGTCATGCATTTCGGGACCTGCAGTTTTAAGTACCTCCTCTATGCTAACTACTATACTGTCTCTGGTATGCGGAAGAAGTATGATATCATCTGTTACCGTATCTGGTTCAATAGAGTAACTTGCACAGGTATCGGTAGTGGTGATAAAGACGTAAGATGAAGCGTTATACCTGCTGACCATTTCTGAAATCATTTCGCTCCTGGAGACGGTATCAATGAATGTAGTATCTGATAAATACGATGTGAAAGTCCTCTCCACAATGAGATCGGGCTCTTTCTGAAGAGTATCCATTGAGGTTATTTGGATCGCGGGCAGCTGGCAGGCCCAAAGAATTTCTATTCCGGTTGCAAGCAGAATCCCGAGTATCCATAAACGTGTATACCTGTACATAAGTGCCCCCTTCATAATGGTTACGGTCTCACTATAAATTAACACCAATGCAGAGAGAAAGAAATACGGAAGAAAACGAAGTGTATTCTGTAGAATAGAGAAGATGAAAAATTCCGATTAACCAGCCGGCTTCAGTTCTAAAGTATCAGGCCTGACCCCAAGCTTCTCTGAAGCACCTGCAAGAATTTCTTCACCGGAAAAAACACCTCCGCTTCGGGTAACCCTGATGCGGGAATTGACATATTTACCACTCTTGAGCTGCCCGAAGAGTTCACCATGGGAGGGAATAAAACTGACAGCCGCACTTTCAACAAGCGGCTTGTCCAGAAGCGAATCTCCAGCCCCGATGAAACTGTTCATTTTCATTCGGTCACACACATAGCTCAGAGCATTAGCTTTATTTATACAGTCAGGAATGAGATAAAGTTTTCGGCCCTGAACCGACAGCTGCCACTGGTGCTTCCGGGCGAGAGTTCTCAGAGACTCCACAGTTTCACTCAGGAGGTTCTCCTGTTTTACAATCATATAGATAAACCACGATTCGGCGGTTCTTTTTTTGACAAACCAGTCGGAAGACAGAAACGGCTCTATGAGCTGTTCCATTTCAAAAATGGAGAGGGAACTCTCGGCCAGCCTCTTTTTTATATGAAAATCCCACTCTGTGTCGACCTCACCATTTCTAAGAACTACCGCTCCGTTGCAGGTAACCGCCCATTCGGGAACATACGATCGGGACAGTTGTATCCTTCCGTACTGTTCCTGCGTTCTGGTCGTGACCGGAACCAGCAGTTTCTCTCTGAGTAGAGTATCGATAAGCAGGCCGGCCTGCGAGGTAGTGAAGCAAAAATTCTCGTTTTCGTAGACTTCCACACAGCGGAGATCTCGGGGCACTGAGCCGTTGAGCTGCTCCATTGCTTTTCTGGAATAGATGAGAGTTCTGTCGAGGTCTGAAGCCAGAAACACTATTTATCTCTCTTCTTGCGAATAAGTCCGCAGCAGCTGTATGGCATGTGAGTGTATTGCTCTACCGGGACATTTCTCTCTTTCGCAAGCTGCAGAATGTGATCTATGTTATTTGAAGATTGGGGATTGACCAGCACCTTCCAGGGCATACGTCTGAGAAGAACCCGGGTGGTTTCCCCCACTCCCGGTTTTATTCTGTGAATAGAATCGATGCTGTATCTCTTCTGTATTTCTTCCACACTTTTCATGCCGGAGAATGTGGGGTTGGAAACGAAGAAATCGCAATCAGCATCTTCTGTTTCTCTGAGGGCCGGAAATTCCCGTTCTATTCTATTTACGAACAGATTCGAATAATCCTCGCTTAGCTTATCGCTGTAGAATTTGACACCATGATAATCATCCGGTCCGATTATGTCGCTTCTGTGGAACGTCCTGCTGACAAGACCGCTGACAGTCGCATTGAGACAGGCATTGGGAATAAGAAGATCTTCAAAGGTTGCGCAGATATTGGCACAGTAGCCGGGATCGGCCAGAACCGCAAGTACGGGTTTCACCTTTTTACTGTACTGATTGTTATACTCTTCACATGCCTGCTGAAGCTCCCGGGTGATTGCCCCTTTACCGGTCCATCCATCAATGAACACAAGCGGATCTTCACCGTAAGCATCCACTAGATAGTTCAACGCATTTGTATCTATTCCCTTGCCCCTGATTATGGATATGGAATAATGGGGCCAGTCTTCTTCATAACTGGACCGGATATACCTCCTGAGCAGAACGCCCGCGGGAGTACCTGCACGGGCAAGAGATACCAGTACTGGTCGGGATCTGAAGTAACGCTTTATTCTCCTGGCAGTTACAGCAGTAATGAGGGCGATTTTCGAAGCATGACTCTCAAGCAGGTTTTTAAAGAGTGCAATGTATTGTGCAGTGGGTTCATACTCTCTGGGAAGCATTTCCGAATAGTGAACGCCTGACTGAATCAGCTGCTCTCTCTCTTCTGTATTCACTTCCCTGACCTGGTCACTTATCTCCTTGAGAAGAAAGGTTACATCACCCGGGGGATAACTTCCTATTGTCGTATTCATCAGATCCCGCTTCCCAATATCACATGCTTGATATTTTTTATTCCGGCACCTTCAACAAACTGCATGAAGGTTTTCAACCGTTCAGGGCAGCATCTGTTTTCAGTAACCAGAAACAGTTCATCGTAACTGCGGTCCAGAATATTGTAGACATACTCCCTGTAGGTGCTCCCGTCAAGCGCCTCGAAGCTGATTCCGTTCTTTATTCCATACGATGCGTTTTTTCCCGACGGCCAGGCCGGGCTTCTGGTAGTCGCATGAAAAAAAACGTTCTCTCCCGCCTCCATAGCCAGGCGCAACGGTATGTACATACATTCGCCCCGGCCCAGGAAGAGCGTTTTACCACCATCACGATTGCGTCTGATTTCGTGTCCAAAAGAGCTTATCTCTCTTTCGAGTTTTTCCTGATCCTCTCTTCCCATACCGAAACGGCCGCTGAATGCCATAAACCGATCAGATTCATTTCGATAGTCACTTGGAGTAAAAGGCAATTCGATCGTTTTAAAGGAAATGGGATTGTCATTTTTATTCCAACTGTTCAGAAACTTTTCCGAAGGCGACCACAACGTGTTCCGAACCACCTCTCCCCTGAGCAGGCTTACCGCCTTCACCTCTCTTCCGTTTATACCGGCAAGGAAAGCATTTCTGTTATCCTTTGTGCGCCAGTCAAGAAACGAAGCAACTGAGTATTCTTTACCAGGAAACTGCTCATCTATGGCTCTTATCAGCTCAAGAGCAGTTCTGCCGCTTGTAATTTCATCATCCACAACCAGAATATGCTTCGCCCCGGTGATCAATTTTCTGTCAGTCAGGTAGAAATCGTGGTCCGTCGCGTGGGAGTGGCTTTCACAGGCGTAAAGAACGGGCGATATGTCTGGAGAATGCTCCCTGGTCGAATGCAGATATGACACATTTCCTTCCAAATGAGAGAAAAGTGCGTGCCCCATGGCAGTTGCGGTTTCGGCAAAGCCGATGACCAGAAGCGGCTCGGATATGGTATTTACATCTGATCCGAAGTATTCCCCTAACCACAGTCGGGAAAGGTGTTCAGTTGCCTCGACCAGGGTACAGGGGGTAATGGGAATATGCTTTCCCAGGATTTTGCTTACAAAGAGAAACGAACGCCTGCTGTTGCTGTGGCGCAGGGCCATGGTGAAGAGATCTTCAGGCTCATAGAGAGGGTGCAGAAATCTTATATCCAGTTCAATTTCGCCGTGGTTGTCCAGACTGTAGGTTTTATTGCTCAGGGAGCAGCTTGTTGTCATCAGAGGGCTTTTTCTGAAAATAGGTAAGCAGGTAAACTGGGAATGGTTTCTGAATTCATAAGTGAACTATATATTTTTTGATGTATTCTCCTCCGTGCCGGCACACGGAGGAGGTAAGATCGGTAAAAGCGGATTTCACGCGACCTGCAGACCAAAATCCTTGCAGAGAGCTTCCAGGCCGCCCTGATACCCGGCACCTACGGCGGCGAATTTCCATTCACCGTTGTGACGGTAGATTTCACCGGCAACAACCGCTGTTTCCACGGAGAAATCTTCCCCCAGATCAAAACGCAGGAGCTCCTCGTTTTTATCTTCATCAACCAGGCGGACATAAGCGTTTGAAACCTGCCCGAAGGTCTGGTGCCTTGCTTCTGCATCGTGAATAGTAATGCAAAACGACAGCTTGTCGATATACGCGGGCATTTTTGAAAGATTGACAATTATAGTCTCGTCATCACCTTCACCTTCCCCGGTTCTGTTATCTCCGCTGTGAACCACAGCGCCATCGGCACCGGTGGTGTTGTTATAGAAAATGAAATCCGTTTCTTTTCCGACCTTACCTGAAGCATCAATGAGGAAGACACTTGCATCGAGATCGAAATCCTCCGCTCCATCATACTTGTTGGTATCCCAACCCAGACCGACAAGAACGTTCTGAAGTCCCTTGTTACCTTTGGTCAGATCAACTTTCTGTCCTTTTTTCAAACTGATAGCCATTATTCACTCCTTACGGGTTGTTGGACATCTGTATATTTTTTGAATTAAACGAACTTATACTCATGTTGCTTTCCATGTTATCCAGGAATACATCAGAAGACAGCCCGTCCTGAAATACTCCATAGACTTTCGATCTCCTAATGATTTTTTCAGCCCAGAAAAGATGAGGATTCCGTTCATTCATTCTGTTTGTGTCGTATCCCGCGGAGACTCCCCCTTTTGATTTGATCACGGTAGAAGCATCCATATAGTCTGCAAAGGATACAATCAATCGGCTCAAGACGGGCATGATCTGACTAGGGTGTATCACCGATTTGCCCAGAAGGCCGTTGAACATATCCAGTTCGACTTCGGAGACCAGGCCTCTGATTTCAGGCGAGGAGTATCTTCCCGGGACCTCGTTGTGATTGGATCTGTAGTATTCCCAGACCGGACCGGACACAACGAATCCGCTTTCCTTTCTGATGAAATAATTGATTATATCTCCAAGCACCGACTGCAGGAGAGCATTATCCCAGACTGACATATACATCGGTCTTCTTATACCGTAAAGACCTGACATGTCCGTTGCGCCTATTCTGATGTTCAGTATCTGATCTTTGAAATCACAGAAGAGATGTTTAAGAGACAACAGTTCATCGAAGCGGTTGTCCTTGTAGAGAACCGAGCCGGTCTCCAGAATAGGCATCAGATAAATGACTTTGTCCCAGCTGCCTTGCAACTGCCGAAAGAAAACCAGATTCTGTTCTCCTGTTGCTGCTTCAAATTTGGGCAGCACGAATCCGGTAACAAGCTCTTTGAAATCCTTGAGTATTTGAGCTAGATATTTGAAATGTCCGTTGTTGCGGCCACGTATGAAAATAAAGGGAATCTCCCGCTCGACATACCTGAACTTCAGCTGCTCGAGTGCATTCATAACATTGTGATGAGCCATCTTCAGACTGCTGTCGTCAATAGCATCCTCGAGACAAACGACTACAGTGGAAGCCTGGCTCTTGAGAATGGTCTCGCAGAGGTTCTCTTTAGTTCCCGGAATGTAAAGAACTGCGCCCAGACCTATAGACAGATGCTGCTTGTCATCTGAGTCGAATCTTTGAGGTGTCTTGAAAAAGGTGTTTTCAAGATCGACGATATCCAGATTATAATCGTATCTCACAAAAGCAGGCCTCGAGCGTTCTGATTCAGAAAATCGAAGCTGATCTGAGTGCTTCAGATCAGCTTCGGGAATAAAAAGTCACACCTGCAGGCCGAAATCTCTACAGAGCGCTTCAAGACCGCCCTGATATCCCGCACCTATTGCGGCGAATTTCCACTCACCGGAATGGCGGTACAATTCACCGGCCACAACCGCGGTCTCCACTGAAAAATCCTCTCCCAGATCAAACCGCAGGAGCTCTTCATTTTTATCCTCATCCAGCAGGCGGACATAAGCATTTGAAACCTGTCCGAAAGTCTGATTTCTTTCTTCGGCGTCATGGATTGTAATACAGAACGACATCTTATCTATGGAAGGAGGGACATCGGCAAGAGAAATATTGATCATCTCGTCATCACCCTCACCAGCTCCGGTTTTATTGTCGCCGCTGTGCACGACAGCTCCGTTTGCCCCGCGAGGATTGTTGTAGAAAATGAAATCCTCGTCTTTCTCGACCTTGCCATTGGCACCAAGAAGAAAAACGCTTGCATCCAGATCGAAATCTTCCGTTCCGTCGTACTTGTTGACATCCCATCCCAGACCGACAAGCACTTTCTGAAGACCTTTATTTCCCTTGGTCAGATCAAGTTTCTGTCCCTTTTTCAGATTGACAGCCATTAGTAACCCCTTTAGCGTTTAATACTGATTCAAAGTCAGTTTACCTTCTTCATCACCACAGGAATTCATCTCGGAACTCCTGCTGTATTTCCTGAAACGAGCCGATTATCTGTACCTGGCCATGATATCTGAAAGTGACTCATCATTAGTACCCTCGCCAAGAGCTTTGAACTGCCAGCCCTCAGGGCCTCTTTCCACGGCTGCCACCTCGAGAGCGGTTTTGTTATCGTTTGATTCACTGATATTGTAGCGGACAAGTTCTTTTCTGTTTGTCTCATCATAAATTCTGATATAACAGTTCTTGATCATTCCGAAGTGCTGATTGCGGCTTTTGCCGCTGTAGATATTCACCACAAAGAGCAGTTTCTTGTACTGATCCGGTGTCTTGCTCAGATCCACCTTTATCTGCTCGTCATCTCCTTCCCCCTCACCGGTCAGGTTATCCCCCTGATGGATCACGGACATGCAATTACTTTTGAGCTTTCCGAAATAGACGGTATCGCTGTCTAACTTCAGTTTGTCACCATCCTGGAGCATGAGTACTGACGCATCGAGATCGAAATCCGGCACTCCGGCGCTGAAGAGTTTCTGGAAGAAACCGCCCTTCTGTTCAGGCTTCACCGGGTCCCATCCTAAACCGACCAGAAGTTTACCCAGTGTTTCGCCTTTTTTGGTAAGGTCGACTTTCTGACCCTTTTTGAGATTCAAAGCCATTCTCTAACCCCCTTCTTTACGCATTCGAGTTCTGATTTGACATTTTGCGGGTGATATCTTCCTGTATGGAATGCAGCTGCTTTGTCTTTTCCTCGCGGAGCTTCTTGTTTTCCTCCTCGATGGCGCGGGTATCGTCGATTCCCTGCTTTATGGTGTTCCACGATTCGATCAGTGTTTCGACTTTAACCGACCCGGAGGACATTTTGGCAATCTCGGTACTCTGCTTTGCGGCCATCTGGGCATTTTGGGCTATCAGCTTGTTTGTAGCCTCATCCAGTGCCTCCATTGATTCCTTTATGAGCTTCTGTCTCTTGAGTGCGATGGCCTGCATGAGAGCAATTTTAAACAGGGGAATGGTGACTATGAATGCACTCTGGATCTTGGCCACCAGCTTGTAGTTTCCCTTCTGGATCATTCTGATCTGAGGTGCTGTCTGGAGCGAAACGACTTTCGCCATTTCCAGATCATAAACTCTCTGCTCGAGAAGTTCGACGCAGGTATTCATGTTTTCCAGCCTGATATTGTCCATCTGATTGCCGGAAGCGGCCTTTTCCTGCAATTTGGGAAGTTCGTTCTCTTTTATATGCTCCAGAACCAGTTTTCCCGCCACGATGTACTTCTCAAGCTGCTCGTAGAACACGAAATTCCTGTTATAGAGCTCTTCCAGGTTCTGATTTGTTTTGACAATCTCAGATTTATAGCCGTTGATTTCAGTATAGATCTTGTCAATCTCACCACCGATTGTCTGATACTTGGCCAGAATCTTTTCAATGGCCTTTTTCGCATTGGCGAAAAGTTTTCCCAGTATTCCGCCGCTTTCCTTTTCAAAATCCTTCGGATCGAATGTATTCATGAGTTTAGCGAGGTTTTTCATCATTTCCGAAGAATCCTCAACATCGCTTTTCTTGACGCTGTGAAGGATTTTATCCGCAAAGGTGGATATCTCCTCAGCCGGCTTGTGGCCAAATTCGATCAGAGACTGCTGATCCCTGAGATCGATTTCAGCAGACATCTTCTTCACTTCCTCGGACCCCTTCAGCTGCTCCTGGATCCTTGCCACCAGCCCGTTGATTTCATCATCGGGATTGTCGGGAATTTCAAGAATTCCGTCCTTGTTCTGTTTTGTCAAAACCAGCTGTGTTTCTTCGGGCATAGCGTTTAACCCCTTTCTAGAAGAACTTTCCCATTATTGATCGAGTTTTAGGTGCTAGATCGAAAGCCATTTCCTCCAGGTGATGGATATCGATGTCTTTTTCTTCAAGATAAATTTCGATATCATTCTGTCCGGCCGGATTGAATATAAATACATCAATTGCAGCTGATGCGGCAAACGCAATAACCAGAGCGTCATCCTGGGAGAGCATTTGGTTACTCTTACCGTTATAGACAATCAGCTTCGGAACGTCTCCGGGATAGTCAAAACTCTGCACAAGCTGTAAAATTTGAGGAGGAAGCTGCATCATTCTGGAGAAAATCTCGATTTTCTGCATTTCCGGGGGCAGATCTCTCACTCTTTTGAAACTGTCCAGTGAACACAATGAGGCGCATTTTTCCGCAATCAGCTTCTGTATATGATTTCTATACTGAAGATAAGGCCAGAAGGGTGCTTTCAGAAGTTTTTCCGAATCAACGGCACGCTCAGAATCGAGCACCATGAAGTACTCGCTTTTCATGAGTTTTATCTTGTTTTTCACAATCGGAAGAGTTTCGAACACTTCCGCCTTGGGAAGATTTCTCAGTCTGTTATACAATTTCCAGAAGTCATTCTGATTCGCATTGACCCCGTTTATCTTTGAAAAGAAGTGGGGAATCGTCACTCTTCCGGCCCCTGCTTCCCAGCCCTGGCGTATCATGGCCTTTTCGACACTCAGTATCGATATTTCATCAATGGTGCTTCTCATGGTCAGAGGCCTTACGGCATAGTCGATAAACTGCCAGGGTTTGTAGCAGAAGGAGTCATCGGAATGCAGAGTGTCTCTGAGCTGATCGCTGTGCTGTCTTGTAACCGTTTCCAGCTTGACTGCCGGACGCTCGGTAGGAAACTCGGTCAGCTCTATCTGCCTTGGAAAACTGAACGTACTCACAAAATCGACCGACTGGCTGAACTCTTCAACAATTTTATCTTCCGTACCGCTTATACAGATGATATCCGAACCGAGCATTCTCAGAAAATAGGCAAAGTACAACTCTCTTTTGGAAGACGTGCCCCAGAACATCACCGTAGGATTGTTCTGCGTGAAATCGAAATCATCCAGAATGCGGCTGCAGTATTTGTTGTACCAGAACACTATATGGAACAGAATGTTTTTATTTTCGAAAAACCTGTAATCTTTCTGCTCCTTGTAGTATTCCAGGGTTTTGACCAGTGCAGATCTGAGAAGTTTTTTCATGTTTTTGTCCGCGGGCAGATCAACAGCACCCGATTTCACAAACGAGTCGACCAGATCACACGATTTGGCATCCTGCGCCCTCCCGAAAGGCTGCCAGGCTTTCTGCATCTTGTTCAGCAGGTCAGATTCGAACCTCTTGTCCAGAGGCGTTTCGATTCTGGTGTAGAGGTTCCCAAGGGAGGTAAGTTTCTCATTAAAATCATACAGAAAGGCATTATACTCTTCAATGTCGCCTTTCACACCGACAAGGGAAAGAAATACCGCGGGCATTGTGACAGAAAGGTCATTATATGCAAAAAGAGGTCTTTTGGTTACAGATGAAAAGATGGTTTTGTCATCCGGTTCTTCAACAATATGTTTTACGGCATTCAATTCCTTATTGTTGAGGCTCCATTTTTCCAGCTGAGAATACATTGGCAAAACAAACTCCATCCTGCTTAGTTGAAAGTGAATGCTCCTCTGATCAGCACGCTCATCTGCTTTGCCCACCCGTGTTCCAGTCCGCTTGAAATGGCAAAGACACCGTAGCCGACATACAGAAAGATAAGAAGAACTCCTGTTTTGAACCCCACTTTTTTGGGAAACAGAAACGCAAAGAAAACTATTATCGACAAAAACAAAAGCACTATTACCAGATCGAAAATCCCCATGGCATTTTCAGATGCTATCACCAGATCGCCATTTATAAGAGTATAGATAAGAATCGGCAGACCAAGGCCGATACATATATCGAAAATATTCGATCCAATGGCATTCGCTACAGCATCTTCATAATTGCCTTTTAGGGCATCTTTGACGCTTATGATTGTATCCGGAACAGAAGTGGCCGCCGCGGCAAGCAAAACTGCCACAAAAAATGTGTTCATCTGCCAGATATGAGCGATTTCCACAATAGAATGGGTTAGAAGATAGCAGGCCGCGCCTAGATTTAGAGTAGCAAGAGAGATGGTCAACCATGCGGAGAAGCTGGTGTATTCCGCGTTTCCGAAGAGAAGCACTTTAAAGTCGAATTTAAGCAGAGCAAGAAACCTGTTAAGCGGAGTCTTGTCATCCAAGTCCGCCTCGATCTCATCCTCCTCCAAATTATCTCTCACAAAAGTGCTCTGCAGCCGTATGAGAACAAGCGTGTACAAAGCATAAATTCCTACAAGCGCTCCCCCCATCCACCATGTAAGACTGGGCAGCGTGATAACCATACTGAATACGATAATGGTAATCAGATAAGTGATTCCATCTCTCAGAATGACACTTTTCCTTATGGATATATGCTTGATCCCCAACTTAAGCGATATTGCCATCAGCACAAGAGCGGGAATCACGGCTGCATTGAAAACCGCCGAGCCGGCGCTTGTAGCTATTCCGGAGGAAAATCCCGCAGTGTCTTTGAATACGAACAAACACAGAACGGTTACAAACAACTCCGGCAGTGAGGAACCGATGGCATTGATGGTAGCGCCTTTGATTCCGTGCCCCAGATTGCGACCCAGAAAATCAGCACTCTCCTCAAACGGATCGCATGCAAACTTGATCCACACGGAACTAAGCACTATCATTAAAATCCAAACAATCAGCATATCAGCCTTGTATTTTCTTCATTATAAAATGTTAATCTGAAATGACAATGTCTAAAGCAAAGCAGAAACTTTTGATATAGCTGATGAGAGCATCGGTATCATCCAAAAATAGTAATCTGCATCTCAGAGAAACAACGGGACTTGCTCCGGTCAGACAATTAAAGGATAATCAGTATATATATTTGAATTCCTTCGTTAACATAATATGGAATACATTGAATCAATATAATCTACATATATGGTGTACTCCAATGATAATTTCCCGACTGAAGCAGTAGCAACCGACAAAAAACACGCCCTCCGGCGGTTTAATGCCGCAAAATTAATCATTCACATCATATGCGCATCTTGTAACTTCAAATTAAGACACCGAATCCAGTAAACACCCGACCTCTGATCCTCCACAATTCTCCGATATTCTCCTGCCATACATTATATTTAATATATTAAATAGTTCCCGCAGTTCCCGAAATTACCACCGGAAATAACAAGAATGAAATGTGAATGCTTTTTGCATGCACCTGAACAGTTAAACGGAAAAAGAGAAGAATTGTTAAACACAGTCCCCTGAAAGAGGATTACATGAGCCCAACTAAAAGCACTACCACCAAAAAAACAGATGCC